>CAMGDG010000033.1 GCA_946041635.1 uncultured Clostridia bacterium | reverse complement strand
AAATTGTTGAAAAACGCACCGGCAATTCAGGTATGGGCTTTGGTGCCGATATAAAAAATAAGGCTGAATTTGAGCAGGAAGACATTTATTCCAAGGTTATCGCTCAGGATTTGGTTAAGTACGGCCTTATTCCCGAATTGGTGGGCAGAGTTCCCGTAATAACGGCTTTACAGCAGCTTACCAAAGAGGATTTAATAAGAATTCTCACAGAGCCTAAGAACGCTTTGTTAAAGCAGTTCAAAGCATTGTTCAATATGGATGATGTTGAGCTTGAATTTACCGACGACGCTCTTAATGCTATTGCCGAAAAAACTCTCGAGAAAAAAACAGGCGCAAGAGGACTTCGCGGCATTATGGAAAATGTGCTTATGCCGATAATGTATGATACTCCCTCTGAGCACACGATTGCAAAGGTAATTATTACCCGTGAATGTGTTGTTGACGGTGCTTCTCCTGAAATTATCAGGGACGAAGGAAGAAAACCCAACATTCTCACTTCAAAGAGTATCGGTAGGGCTATATAAAGTTTAATATAAGCCACGGATTTACCGTGGCTTATGGTTTGTCAGGAAGAAAATACATATGAAAATAAAAATAAAATCCACAGTTCTCCTTTTTTTAACGGCGATTATATGGGGCTTTGCTTTTGTTGCACAGCGAGTAGGTGCAGATTATGTGGGCACCTTTACATTTAACGGAATCAGATTCCTGTTAGGCTCTTTTTCGCTGATTCCTGTTATTTTGATATTTGAACGGGAAGAATATAATAAGAAGAAAATGCTTAAAACACTTGCTGTTTCTCTTGCGGCAGGAACAATTCTCTTTATTGCCGCATCCCTTCAACAGTACGGAGTTGTTTTGACGGGTAGCGCAGGTAAAGCGGGATTTTTAACCGGTCTTTACACCGTTCTTGTACCTGTAATAAGATTTTTAATGGGCAAAAAAACAGATATTTTAACATTTGTCGGAGCTTTTTTTGCCGTGGGAGGGCTTTTCCTTTTGTGTATGACGGGGGACAAGCTTACCTTCGGGAAAGGCGATATTGTTTTAATTATAGGCGCAGTGTTCTGGGCTTTGCATATTCTTATAATCGATAAGTTTGTTAACGAAATAAGCCCGTTAAAATTCAGCATGCTTCAATTCTTTGTTTGCGGTTTAATCAGTATGGTAATTGCTGTGTTTACGGAGAATATTGAAATTACCGCTGTGAAATCAGCATTGGTTCCGATTTTATACGGTGGCTTAATGTCCGTAGGTGTTGCATATACATGCCAGATTTTAGGGCAAAAGGATGCCGACCCCACCTTTGCTTCTATTGTATTTTCAACAGAATCCGTTTTCAGCGCAATCGGCGGTGCAATAATACTTCATGAGATTATGAGCGGCAGGGGATATTTAGGCTGTGTTTTAATCTTTATAGGTATTGTTTTGTCTCAACTGAATTTAAAAGAAATCCGCAAAAAAATCTGTAACAGAAACAAACAGTAAAAATGACACAATTATTACATTTTACTGTAAATCATTGACAAAATATGTCACATAAAGTAAAATATCCAAAGCATTATATTCCTTTTGGAGGCATATATGAAAATACTATTTAAGTTTCAAAAAACAGTGGTTTTTATAATAAAAGCCTTGCTTTATCTGTTTTTAATCGGAACATTTTTTGTTGTTTTCGGTACAGAGTATAATTGGATTTTACGGCCTTCCAGAACAGCAGGCGTAATGCTTGTAACTTTTTGTGTCCTCGAGGCGGCTCTGATTGCGGTTTACGGCGGCTTTTTGATAGGCAGGCTGAAAAGCAAACCAATCATTATGTCAATGTCATTGGCAACTGTAATTACAGATTTGGTTACTCATCTCCAATTGTGTATAATGAATGTTAATGAAAACAATAATGCCTATTTCGTTTATGAATCTCCGCATTTGCTTGCTCTCGTAATCTGTATTCAGATTGCTTTAATTGTTTTGTTCACATATTTCGGAAATTATGTTTTTTTCACCATAAACCCTCCCGAAAAGTGTTGTGTTATCACGAGCTCCGAGGAGTCATTAAACAACATTATGCCCAAAATAAGGCGTTTTAAAAAGCAGTACGATGTTGTGGATATGATTCATTATTCTTCACCTAATGTATTTGATATAATTAACAGATCGGATACAATTTTCCTTTACGATATACCTACAAAGGAAAAAATAATGCTCAATGAGTATTGCTATGCGAAAAACAAAAATATTTACTATAACTTTGAAATGAATGATATAGTAATGCTCGGTTCCAAAACAGTAATTTTGGACGATAAGCCTTTGGTTTCCGCAGTCGTGCGTGACCTAACGCTTGAACAGCGCTTTGTCAAAAGGGCAATGGATTTGATAATTTCCTGTGTCGGGCTTATTGTGCTCGGTCCGTTGATGCTTGTTTGTGCGGCTTTAATAAAGGCTGAGGATGGCGGTCATGTCTTTTTCAGACAGCTCAGAGCAACAAAAGGCGGTAAGCTCTTTAAGGTTTATAAATTCAGAACGATGAAAGAAGAAAACAGCATAAATAAATCTGTTACATCGGACGACGACAGAATAACAAAAGTCGGCAAAATCCTGCGTAAATTCAGAATTGATGAACTGCCTCAGTTAATCAATATAATCAAGGGCGATATGAGTGTTGTCGGTCCACGGCCTGAAATGATTGAAAATGTGGATAAGTACACAGAGGAGTTGCCTGAATTCTCATACAGACTGCGGGTCAAGGGCGGACTTACAGGCTATGCACAGATTGCAGGCAAATACAATACTTCGCCTAAGGACAAGCTTGTTTTGGACTTGATGTATATTGAAAAGTACAGCCTATGGCTTGATTTTAAGCTTATTTTGCAGACTGTTACCGTTTTACTGAAAGCTTCTGACAGTACAGCGGCGTTCGGTACGGGCGAAAACAAATATCATTTTACCGAAAAATACTGATTTTTAGGAGCTTCTTTTGAAGCTCTTAATTTTTTTTACAGCAATATTGTTTATGCTTGAATTTTATGTTATACTAATAAAAACTGTGCATAAATTGGTGTTGAAATGCGAAAAAACGATATATTTAACGAGAAAAATAAGAATAACGGTTCATTAAAATACTTTATTATTGCTTTTGCCGTTTTCATTGTTGCGTTGGCGGCTGTTTCTGCTTTTCTGTTTATGAGATCCATTGATTATGATTTCGGAAACATGATAAATGCAGAAACGGATTCTACTTCTCAATCGGAAACCGAGCCTGAAAGTACAACATACTCCGTGAACGATTTAAGCGGAAAGTCCTGTGTACTTTTTATATGCGAGGATAACAGCGGTAAACTGCAATATGCCTTTTCGGTGGATACTGATTTCGGGTCAAAAAATATGCTTGTTTCCGTTGTTGACGGTGCAGATACAGCTGAATACAACGGCATTTCTATAAGCTATACCGATTTGTATGAAAAACACCGTGTTGCCGGCGTAAAAGAAGCCTTTTCGTCTTTGAATATAGTAGCTGAAAAATATGTTGTCTTTGATAAAAATGCCTTTTTGACTTTCTTTTCGGAGTTCGACGGTATTTCAGTAAATGTAAAAGAAAAGGTGGATTATAAATCCGATAGTTTTAATTTGGAATTAGATGCAGGAATACAAGTTTTGTCTGCGGATTACTTGTATAAATATCTTACCGTGAGCAATAGCCAAACAAGGGCTTCGGTGATTTGCGATATTGTGTCGGAAGTTCTTCGCCCCGAGTACACAGAGAAATCCGAACACCTTTTCAACAAATTTGTAAACTCAACAAAAACCGATATTTCGGTAATCGACTATTCCGAGTGTATTAACAATTTGATTGTATATTCAAAAGCAGAGGATAAATTCCTCCCGCAGATTAATTGACCGTAGGAGGTTTTATGAAAAAACTATTAGCCGTTGTAGTCGCATTGGTGATGTGCGCTGTAATTTTTTCCATGGCCTCAAAGGTTGATATAGAGGAAGACACCCCGAGCGGTATAAAGGAAAACTTGCAGGAGATTTTTTCCGGTGATAAGGCTGAACCTACTACCGAAGCATTTGATTTCCAGGGTGAATTCGGCGGCAAGACAATGTATTATTACAAAAATCTTGATGAAAATCTAAAAGAGCAATATATTGCGCTATATACGATTGTAAAAAATTTTGAATCTACCTGCAAATTAGAGTTATCTCAATCTAATGCAGACAAGGTATATTTAGCGGTTTATTTTGACAACCCCGAGCTGTTCTGGATGAACAGTAATTATAAATACACAGAAACTAAAAAACATATAAATATAACCCTTGATTATAAAAATACAAAAGAAGAAGCAGATGCATTAACACTGTCTTTAAACAAAAAGGTTGACGAATTGATTGGGGAATCACAAAAGTATTCAACTGCGTTTGAAAAAGAAAAGTTTTTTCACGATTATATATGCCTGAATACGGTTTATGACGAATCCACTTTGGGCAATTTCGGTGGGACTGCTTATTATCCCTTGCTTAACGGCAAAGCAATTTGCGAGGGATACGCAAGGGCAATGCAGCTTTTGCTTGATAAAGCAGGAATTGAGAATTATTTAATCGTGGGTGACGCAACAAGCGACGGCACGACAGAGGCTCATATGTGGAATATCGTAAATATCAACGGTAAAAACTATCACCTTGATGTTACATGGGACGATTCTGATGATACCGATGAAATAAGCTATCTGTATTTCAATGTTACCGATTTTGATATATTATATGACCATTCAAAGCTTTCACCCGAGAACAATAACTGCATTTATACGGACGACAATTACTTTGTGAAAAGCAATCGGTATTTGTATTCATTTAACGGCTTTGATGAATTAACCGCCGTAACTGCCGAAGCTTTGAAATCGGGCAGAAATTATATTGAGTTTCGTTTCGACAAAAAATCAGATTATAACAGAGCCGTTTCTGTTTTGGAAAACGATAATAAGTTTTTTTCGTTTGTCCGCAGTGCCGTTAAAAAGAGCGGGCGCAAGCTTGCCGTTGATAATATTGAATACATAAATGTTGATAGCCTGAACTATATATGTTTGGTTTTTGTAGAGGAATGATATTTTGGATAAAGAGAGAATTGAAAAAGCTTTCAGGGAAATTCTGATAGCGATAGGAGAAGACCCCGACCGTGAAGGCTTGGTTGAAACACCGAAGCGAGTTGCGAATATGTATGAGGAAATTTTTTCAGGGCTTTATGAAAATCCCGAAAAGCATTTGAAAATGTTTCGTGAGGGACAAAGCGATGAAATCGTAATCGTCCGTGATATTCCAATGTATTCAATGTGTGAGCATCATTTTTTACCCTTTGTGGGCAAGGCTCATATTGCATATATCCCCAACGACGAAGGGCTTGTCATAGGACTTTCAAAGCTTGCGAGAATAGTTAATACATATGCTCGCCGTCCGCAGTTGCAGGAACGCCTTACAGCTCAGATTGCGGATTTTATTCAAAAAGAAATGGACCCGAGAGGCGTTGCGGTTGTAGTAGAAGCGGAGCATCTTTGTATGACTATGCGAGGGATTAAAGCCGCAGGTTCAAAAACGCAGACATCTGCGCTTCGCGGTATTATGAGAAAGGACGCACGGACAAGAGCCGAAGTAATGACTCTTCTGGGAATAAAATGAGATTTTGCGGTAAAAATTTTAGCTTTGAACTGGGTAAAAAAACATATGTTATGGGTATTCTCAATGTAACACCCGATTCTTTTTTTGACGGCGGAAAGTATAATTCGCCGTCCCGTGCTGTTGAGCACGCACGGCAAATGCTGTGTGACGGAGCAGACCTTATTGATATAGGCGCTCAGTCCACACGCCCCGGTCATACTCCGCTTTCTGCAGATGAAGAATTGGATATTATAAAAAATTATCTGCCGCTTGTTTTCAATGAAACGGGCGCAGTAATATCCGTTGATACCTTTTTCCCTGAGGTTGCCGAATATGCGCTGAATAACGGCGCGTCAATCGTAAACGATGTGAGCGGGGTTTTCAATCCTGAAATGGCGAAAATCGTTAAAAAGTATGATTGCGGCTGGATAATTATGCACACGGGCGGAGGCGACGCTTCAACGGTTCCCGAATATAAAAACGGCGTTGTAAGCGATGTTGTTGATTTTTTTGATAATATGCTTAATAAATGCGATGATTTCGGTATTCCGCATCAAAATATAATGTTGGATATGGGAATAGGTTTCGGAAAAACTTATGATGATAATTTAGAGCTTATTAAAAATGTAAATTTACTTAAAAGAGAAGCTTGCGGACTTTTAACGGCGCTTTCTTCCAAAAGGGTAATCGCTGCTGCAACGGGAGCAGACGGATATGACCGTGTTTTCGGTACAATAGCGGCTGATACTATTGCGATTGCAGGCGGAACCGATATGATACGGGTACACAATGTTAAAGAAAGCGTACTGTCCGCCAAAATGGCTGATGCAGTAATGAGGAGTAATAATGGATAAAATTATAGTCAAGGGCCTGGAGCTTTTTTGTTACCACGGCGTGAATCCCGAGGAAAAGAGGGCCGGTCAGACATTTGTTTTCGATATTGAAGCCGATGTTTCGCTGGCTGTGCCGTGTAGGACGGATTGCGTTGACGATACGGTAAGTTATGCTAAAATAATAAAGACCGTTCGCCGTGTAGCGCAAAGTGAAAAAAATGATTTGCTTGAAAGAGTGAGCCAGCGTGTTGCCGATGCTCTTTTTGAGGAGTTTGAAAAGATTTCCGCATTAAAAATTACCCTTAAAAAACCGCATGCGCCAATTAGTGCCGATTTTGATTATGTTGCGGTGCAGATTGAGAGGACGCGCAAATGAATAAAGCGTATTTAGGGATAGGCACAAATATAGGCGACCGAACTGAAAATCTTCAAAGGGCGATTGATTCTTTAAACCTGCTTCCTCTTACAAAAGTTACCGCAATATCAAATATTTATGAAACCGACCCCGTAGGCTATGACGAACAGGGCGATTTTTTGAATATTGCCGTAGAGGTTGAAACGGATTTGCCTGCCGAAAGTCTTCTCGGCGCCGCTCTGGGCATTGAAGCCGGCATTGGCAGAGTGAGAACGGTCAAAAACGGTCCCAGAGTTATTGATATTGACCTTTTGCTTTATGAAAATGAGGAATACAATACTCCTACATTAACTCTTCCTCACCCAAGAATGTTTGAGCGCGGATTTGTTTTAATTCCTTTGCTCGATATTGATTTTCAAAACGCGCTGTTTGACAGAGACGTAATAAAAAACTCCGTTGTAACTGACGGAGTAAGGCTTTTTGCCCATAAAAGTGCATTGAATATTCAGAATAAACGGTGATTTATGTATTACATAATAATGGATCTTGAATGGAATAACTCTTATGTGAAATCAACACAGAAATTTATAAATGAGATAATAGAAATAGGTGCGGTAAAGCTAAACAGTAAGCTCGAAACCGTTGATACCTTTTCTGAGTTGATAAAACCTGTTATTTCAAAGAAACTGCGTTCACGCATTAAAAATCTTACCCATATTACAAACGACGATATTAAGGGAGGAAAGCCCTTTTCCGCCGTTATGGCAGATTTTGAGAATTGGGTGGGTGAAGATGCGGTTATAATGACCTGGGGCGATACTGACATCAGAACATTGCTCAGCAATTATAAAATGTTCCTTAAAAAAAGCAGTATCGGTTTTATAAAAAAATATGTGGATTTGCAAAAGTACTGTCAATGCTTTATTGATATGGAAAATGTTCAGCAGGCAGGGCTTTCGTATGCCGCACAATGTCTTGAAATCGATATCGAAAGCTTTCCCCATCACAGAGCGCTTGACGACAGTTTATTGAGTGCGGAATGTCTTAAAAAAGTGTTTGACAATGAAAAACTCAGTGTCCATATCTTAAATTGTGACAGCGATTTTTATGCACGCCTTGCTTTCCGTCCTTATGTGATTAAAGATAAAAACGACCCGCTTATTGACAAAAGTATGTTTAACTGCTTTTGCGATATTTGCGGCGGCAAGGCAGAAACGCTGAAAAATTGGAAATTTACCAATCAGTCGTTCAGGGGAGTGTTTTTCTGCGAACACTGTAACCGTGAATTTCGTGTTAATCTCCGTATAAAGAAGTTTTATGACAGACTTGATGTTAAACGCAATTATTCGGAGATTATACGAACACCTGCCGAAGCACCCGTTGAAGAGGATAATCAATAAAAAACAGCCCCGTTCCTTATCAGCACTCGGCATAAGGAACGGGGATTTCTTAAATTTACTTGCAGAGATTATTTTATAACTCTTACTCTGATAACAGACTCAATGCCTGTAACTGCTTTTATTGCTTCTTCTGAAACATCGGTGTCTGTGTCAATCATAGTGTAGGCGTATTCGCCCTTTGACTTGTTAACCATATTGTCGATGTTGACATTTTCGGATGCGAGTGTTGATGTAATACTGCTCACGATTCCCGCAACATTTTTATGGATAATTGTCATTCTGTGCTTACCGTTTCTTGTAACGGAAACTGCGGGCAGGTTAACCGAGTTTGTAATATTACCGTTTTCAAGGTAATCAGCCACCTGATTAACAGCCATAACCGCACAGTTATCCTCAGATTCGGGAGTGGATGCACCGAGGTGGGGGATAGCAATAACGCCTGTTGCGCCGATAAGTGCGCCGTTGGGGAAGTCTGTGATATATGCAGCAACCTTGCCGTCTTCAAGGGCTTCGATAATATCGTTGGTATCAACAAGCTCACCGCGGGCAAAATTGAGAATTCTCACATTGTCCTTCATAGCCGCAATGCTTGATTTGCTTACAAGTCCCTTAGTATCGGCGTTAAGGGGTAAATGCAAAGTGATGTAATCGGATTTTGTGAAAATATCGTTGATGTCAGCAGTAACAGTTACGCCTGCGTTAAGAGAAGCCTTTCCTTTTTCCGAAAGGAATGGGTCATAACCGATTACTTTCATTCCAAGCGTTGCGGCGGCATTGGCAACAAGTATGCCGATAGCGCCGAGTCCGACAACGCCCAAAGTCTTGCCGAGAATTTCGGGGCCTGCAAAAGCGCTTTTTCCCTTTTCAACATCTTTGGGAACTGTGTCTCCGTTACCTTTTAATGTTTTTGCCCAGTCAATCGCAGGAACAATCTTTCTTGATGTGAGCAAAAGACCTGCAATTACAAGCTCCTTAACGGCATTTGCGTTTGCGCCGGGAGTGTTGAATACAACGATTCCTTCTTCACTGCAACGGTCAATGGGAATATTGTTTACGCCTGCGCCTGCTCTTGCAATGGCAAGTGTGTTTTCTGCAAATTCCATATCGTGCATGGCAGCGGAACGAACAAGTATTGCATCGGGATTTGCAATTTCCGTTGCACAGTTGTATTCGTCGCTGAAATTGCAAAGACCTGTTTCTGAAATCTTATTAAGTGTTAAAATATTATACATTTCAATTACCTCAATTATGAATTTGCCGCTTCAAAATCAGCCATAAATTTTACGAGCTTTTCTACGCCTTCATAAGGCATGGCATTGTAGATAGAAGCTCTCATACCGCCGACTGAACGGTGACCTTTAATGTTTACAAGCCCTGCCTCTGTTGCTTCCTTAACGAATTTTGCGTTAAGCTCCTCGGAATCCGTTACAAAAGGAACATTCATAAGTGAACGGTCTTTCGGAACAACAGTGCCTTTGAACATTTTTGAATTGTCAAGGAAATCGTAAAGCAGCTTTGCTTTCTTTTCGTTTCTCGCTTTCATTGCTTCAAGTCCGCCCAAATCTTTGAGCCATTCAAGAACAAGCTTGCAAATGTAAATTGTGTAGCAGGGGGGAGTGTTGTAAAGAGAATCATTATCCGCCATAACTTTATAATCAAGCATAGTCGGCGTCATTTCTCTTGCGTTGCCGAGTAAATCCTCACGGATTATGCAGATTGTAAGACCTGCGGGAGCAACATTTTTCTGTGCGCCGCCGTAGAGCATACCGAATTTAGAAACATCAATAGGCTCTGAAAGGAAACAGGAGGAAATGTCAGCAATAAGCGGAACATCTCCCGTATCAGGTAAATCACGGATAATATTTCCGTGAACGGTTTCGTTCATGCAGATATAAAAATAGTCTGCATCGGGACGGAACTCATTTTTGTCCATCTCGGGAACGCATGAAAAATTCTGTTCTTTTGATGTAGCGACAATTTTTACATCGCCGTATTTAGTCGCTTCTTTATAAGCTTTGTTTGACCATTGACCTGAAACAACATAGTCAGCCTTACCGCTGCCGTTCATAAAGTTTAAGGGAATTGCCGCAAACTGTGTTGAAGCACCGCCCTGTAAAAACAGTACCTTATAATTGTCGGGAATATTCATAAGCTCGCGAAGGAGGGCCTCGGCGTCCTTGATAATCTTATCATACACCTTGGAACGGTGGCTCATCTCCATAACGGATTGACCGCTGCCTTCGTAATCGAGCATTTCAGCCGCCGCTTTTTTAAGAACCTCTTCGGGGAGCATTGAAGGACCCGCAGAAAAATTGTAAACTCTTGCCATTTAAAATTACCTCCAAAAATACACATAGCGTAATCTATAATATGTTTTGCGATTGCGCATTGTTGACATTATATCAAAATAATAATCCGAAAGTCAACAAATTGACAATTATTTAACAAAGATTTTGCCATTTTCCATATTTTATACAAGAAAATTGTGCAAAAAATTAACAAAGTCGGGGTAATATACAAAAATTCAAAAATATTCCCGCTAATTCTTGCAGTAAATGATGTTTTATTATATAATATAAACTCAAACAATAGGAGTGATTTAAGCAATAATGGAAAACAGCAAAAGTGTTCTTAATGAATTTAACGAAAAATCCTTTTCAATGCCTATGGTTGCATTGAGAGGTCTTGTAATATTTCCCGAAATGACTTTGCACTTTGATGTGGGCAGAGCAAAATCAGTGCGTGCCGTAAAAGCGGCTATGGAGCAAAAAACTAATATTTTCCTTGCCGCACAGATGGATATGGAATGTGACGACCCAAGGTATGACGATATTTTTTCCGCGGGCGTTGTATGTGAGATAAAGCAGGTTGTAAAGCTTCCGGGCACAGATACTCTGCGTGTTGTGGTTTACGGACTTTACCGTGCGGAGCTTTTGCATATAAATTCGGCAAATCCGTATCTTTCAGCCGTTGTGCACCGTGTTGAAACAGAGAAGGTAGAATCGGGTAAACTCATGTATGAGCAGGCGCTCGTGCGCCGCCTCACAAGTATTTTTGAGGATTACGCATACTTTATCCCGAAGCTTCCCCCCGATGTGGTAATAGGCGTGTCCGTGCGTAAAGAAACGGCAGAGCTTACGGATTATATCCTTTCTAATATTCCTTTGGATTACGCAGTAAAGCAGTCTCTCCTGGAAGAGCTTAATCCCTTGGAAAGAGCAGAGCGACTTTGCGTTATTTTGGCAAAAGAAATTGAACTTTTGACAATAGAAGAAGAAATTAACGAAAAAGTTCAGGAACAGATGGACGACAATCAGCGTGATTATTACCTTCGAGAGCAGATAAAAGCAATTTCCGAGGAGCTCAACGAGGGCGACAGTGCATTATCCGAGGCGGAGGAATACCGTGAGAAAATAAGAGCAATCGGTTTTTCAGAGGATATTGAAAAGAAGCTGTTAAGAGAGTGCGACAGAATGGCTAAAATGCAGTCTTCAAGCCCCGAATCTGCCGTAATACGCAATTACCTTGATAAAGTTACAGCACTGCCTTGGAATACTTTTACAAAGGATAATCTCGATATTGCGAAAGCCGCAGAAATACTTGATGAGGACCATTACGGTCTTAATGATGTTAAAGAACGCATTGTGGAATTCCTTGCCGTGCGGAAAATTAACCCCGATATTCGCGGTCAGATAATCTGTCTTGCAGGACCTCCCGGTGTGGGCAAAACCTCTATTGCCAAGTCGTTAGCCCGTGCCATGGGCAGAAACTATGCCCGTATTTCCTTGGGCGGCGTCCGTGATGAGGCGGATATAAGAGGGCACAGGAAAACATATATCGGTTCAATGCCGGGAAGAATAATTGAAGCGATTGAGTCCGCAAAAAGCTCAAATCCGCTTATTCTTCTTGACGAGGTGGACAAGCTGGGCAGTGACCACAGAGGAGACCCGTCTTCTGCATTGCTTGAAGTGCTGGACGGTGAGCAAAACAGCGCTTTTATCGACCACTATCTTGAAATCCCTTATGATTTAAGCAAGGTTTTGTTTATTACAACAGCGAATGATAAAAGTTCAATTCCTGCGCCGCTTCTTGACAGAATGGAAATTATTGATTTGCCCGGCTATACCTATGAGGAAAAATTCAATATTGCCAAAAAGCATCTTGTCCCCAAACAGCTCAAAGAAAACGGACTGAAAAAGACATATGTTAAAATCACCGATAAGGCATTGAAGTCAATTATCAGCGGCTATACAAAAGAGGCGGGAGTGCGTGTTCTTGAAAGAACAATCGCCTCTGTGTTCAGAAAAATTGCCGTTGAATATGCAAAGGGCTTTGACGGCAAAATAACGGTAAAGGATACTGAACTTCAAAAGTATCTCGGCCCCGTAAAATTCAAACCCGATGATGTGTTGAAGACCGACAGAACAGGCGTTGTAAACGGACTTGCATATACTTCTGTCGGCGGTACAATGCTCACGGTTGAGGTCGCCGTTATGGACGGAACGGGCAAATTGGAACTTACAGGTTCATTGGGCGATGTCATTAAAGAATCCGCAAAGGCGGCAGTAAGTTATATCCGCACAAACGCAGAAAAATATCGGATAGATAAAGATTTTTATCAGAATAAGGATATACATATTCACTTCCCCGAGGGCGCCGTTCCAAAGGACGGACCTTCTGCGGGTGTAACGATTTTTACTGCCCTTGTTTCCGCTTTGTCGGGTTGTAAGGTAAAATCCGATGTGGCAATGACAGGCGAGATAACGATTACAGGCAGAGTTTTGCCAATAGGCGGTTTGCGTGAAAAAACAATGGCGGCTTATGTTGAGGGAATAAAAACAGTAATTGTTCCCGAAGCTAACCGCAGTGACCTTGAAAAGATTGATGAAAAGGTAAAGGAAAAGATAAATTTTGTTTTTGCCCAAACAGGCGACGATGTGTTAAAAACCGCTTTGGTATGATTTGAGGTAATTATGAGATACGATAAAGCAGAATTTAAAAGTGCATACGGAACTTTTTCACAGCTTCCCGAGTCCGATCTGCCTGAAATTGCGTTTGCAGGGCGGTCAAATGTGGGAAAAAGCTCGTTGCTTAATAAGCTTTTTATGCGGAAATCTCTTGCCCGTGTAAGCTCTGTACCCGGTAAAACCGTTACAATCAATTTTTATGATGTTGACGGCGTAAATTTTGTGGATTTGCCGGGTTACGGTTACGCAAAAGTTGCTAAAACCGAAAAACAGCGCTGGGCTGAAATGATGGAGGGATATTTCAATTCAAACCGCAATATAAAGCTTGTAGTTCAGCTTGTGGATATGCGCCACCCCCCCACAAAAGATGATATTATGATGATGGAGTTTTTACAGCAAACAGGCTATGAATTTATTGTTGTTATGACCAAAAGCGATAAGCTTAAAAAGAAAAAAGAATATACAGAGCGGCTTGAAAATTCAAAGAAAGAAATGAGCTTTGTGCCGCCTGACAGAATAATTCCCTTTTCTGCCGAAAACGGTGAGGGGCTGGAAACAGTTAAGAAATTCATTGAACAATATATCGGAGGTTAAGTTATGGAAAAAACACCTTTTACAACAAAGGAAAAACTTGAAGAAATTGCGGCTAAGTATCCCACACCTTTTCACATTTATGATGAGGCGGGAATACGCAGAAACGCAGAGAATTTGAAAAAGGCTTTTGCATGGAATAAGGGCTTTAAGGAGTACTTCGCAGTTAAAGCAACTCCCAATCCTTTTCTTATAAATATTTTGAGAGAATACGGCTGCGGATGTGACTGCTCTTCCGTAACGGAGCTTATGCTTTCAAAGGCGATAGGCGCTGTGGGTGATGATGTTATGTTTTCATCAAACGATACTCCGCCCTCAGAGTTCAAATATGCCGCCGATATGAGTGCCATAATAAATCTTGACGATATTACACATATTGATATTGTTGAAAAAACTCTCGGCAAGCTTCCTAAAAAAATGTCCTGCCGCTATAATCCGGGCGGATATTTCAAAATATCCAATAATATTATGGATAATCCGGGCGACGCAAAATACGGAATGACAACCGAACAGCTTTTTGAAGC
>CAMGDG010000032.1 GCA_946041635.1 uncultured Clostridia bacterium | reverse complement strand
CAAGCCACACAAGTTCAAGCTTTCCCGTTTGCGCCAACGCCCAGGCAGACGGCAGAAGTACCAAAAGCTGACGGCATACGGACACAATCAGGCTATATACAGGCTGCCCGATCGCCTGACACACCGAGCCTGCAATAATACAAAAGCCCGCAAGAACAAAGTGTGTTGCTATAATCCGCAATGCAGGTATACCTATTCTCATCATTTCCTCCGAGGCGTTGAAAAGGGAAAGAAGAGTTTTAGGTGCCAATTCAAACACCGCGGCGCCTGTAAGCATAATGCAAACGGCAGTTGCGATTGTAATTATAACTGTCTTTTTTACACGGTCAAACCGCTTTGCACCGTAATTATAAGCGATTATGGGAACCATTCCGTTGTTAAGACCGAAAACAGGCATAAATACAAAGCTTTGAAGCTTGAAATATGCTCCGAACACCGCCGTTGCCGTTGTGGTAAAGGAAATTATGATTTTGTTCATACCGAAGGTCATTACCGAGCCGATTGCCTGCATAATGATTGAGGGCAGTCCTATTTTATATATTTCCTTGATAATTGCCGTATTCCAGCGGATAAGGCGTAAGCTTATATGAACATCGTGATTGAATTTTATATTAAAAATAATCGCCAGCAACGCCGCTGTAATCTGACCGATAACGGTGGCAATCGCCGCACCCTTAACTTCAAGACGGGGCATTCCGCAAAGTCCGAAAATAAGAATAGGGTCAAGAATTATGTTTATAACTGCGCCCACCGTTTGCGTTACCATTGTATAAAGTGTGCGGCCTGTGGATTGAAGCAGTTTTTCAAAATAAAACTGGCTGAAAATTCCTATGGAACAACCAAGCACCACGGTTACATAATCCGTGCCGTAGCTTACTATCTGAGCTTCCTTCGTTTGTATCAAAAAGAAGGGCTTTGCCAGCGTTATGCCGCAAATGCTGAAAACGGCAAAACTGCAAAGGGTAAGAAATATGCCCGTATTGGCAATTTTATTTACCTGTTCAAAGTGCTTTGCGCCAAGCTCCCGTGAAAGCAAGGCGTTCATTCCCACCGCCGTACCGCCGCAAACGGCTATAATAAGATGTTGAAGCGGAAAGGCAAGGGAAACGGCATTCAGTGCCGCTTCGTTTATGTGTGAAACAAAAATACTGTCCACTATATTATAAAGCGCCTGCACGAGCATTGAAATCATCATAGGTATTGCCATGCCTGCAAGCAATCTTCCCTCGGGCAGAACGCCCATTTTATTTTCCTGTATGTTTTTTTCCATCTCTTTCGACATTTTTTACTTCCTTTTCGGGCAAAAATAAGCCGTACATAATGTACGGCTTTTATTATTATTTATTTGCTGCTCTTACTTTTCGCTTTTACTGCTCTTGCTTTCGCTTTCGCCGTATCCGTAACCATATCCGTAGCCGTAACCGTATCCGTAGCCATAACCCTTCTTGCTCTTTTTGTTTGATTTAATGAACTTTGCGGTCATACTGTTTTCGGCTCCGTTATATACACAGCCCACAACCTCTGCGCCTGTTCCCGAAAGGTCATCCATAGTTCTCTTAATGCGACGGAGCGGAGCCCAGTCAGAACGGACTACCATTACGCAGGCATCTGCATAGCCCGCCATAATTGAAGCGTCTGCAACAAGTCCTCCGGGAGGAGTATCAATGATAATATAATCAAACTCGTTCTTAACTGCCTCCATAACCTCTGTCATCTCGTCAGCCGACAGAATTTCGGTTGATTCGGCAACGGGCTGGCTTGTTACAAGCAGGAAAAGGTTGAACTTTTCAAAATATTTAATTGAATCGCTTAATGTTCTCTCGCCTCTTACAACTCCGGCAAGTCCCAATTCATTTGCGGCGGATATGCCGAGAGCCTTATAAACAGAGGGCTTTCTCAAATCGGCGTCAATCAGGAGAACTGATTTGCCGTTCTTGGCAAGAGCCAACGCAGTATTTGTTGAAACGGTTGTTTTACCTTCATTTTCTGCGGCGCTGGTAAATACAAAGGCTTTATAATTCTTACGCTTTGCAACATTCTCGATTTTCGTTCTGATAAGCTTGAAGGACTCGATGAACATAAAGCCTGACTTTCTGTCCGTTATCAAAATGCTCTGCTTGTTGTTTTTCTTATCGTTTTTCTTAATGCTTACAACAGAGCCTATAACCTTGCTGTCAAGCTTATTTGTGATTTCATCGCTGTCTTTAACAGTATCTTTTATGAGGATTTCAACACAAATTACCGCAACAATAATTGCCGCACCCATGATAAACCCAAGTAATGTATAAAGCATTACGCTGTTATCACTGTTCGGCGATGTAGGCTTAACGGGCGGGTCGTAAAGAATAGCGCGGGTGTTCTGATAAGCCTTATCCGTAATCTGGCTGTAATTGTTAACATAGCTTGTAGCAACGGCATATGAGGCCTCGGGGTCCGATGTAGTGACGGAAATGGAAATGATTGCCGTATCCTCAACAAGTGTGGAAGAAATCATTTTCTTAATATCCTCGCCTGATAAAGGTCTGCCGTTGATGTTATAATTACTGTTTTGGGCAACAAGCTCCATAAGGCTGTTGGTTTCGGTCATAATGTTCTGATAGTTCTTTGCAAGGCTTATTCCTGCGTTTATATCCGACGCCGACTGACCGCCCGTAACAGTATTTGCATCTCTGTTATCAATGGCAAAACGCATTGTGCAGGTGTATTTCGGAACATAATTAAACTTTGCAATTCCAAAGCCTATTCCTGCAAATATAACGGCGCAAAGCAACACCGCCCACCATTTTTGCAATATGCGGTTAACATAATGCATTATAGTTTTTAACTCAATTCCCTTATCTTCGGGGGCATTTTTTGCATTGTACTCCATATCAATACTCCTCTTGTTTTTCCATACTGCCTTATTATATCAAACAAAATGCTGATATGCAACGATTTTTACAAAGTTTTTTACTTTTATTTAATTCTCGGAAATGCGTCCGTTTGAAACGGTAATTATTCTTCCGCATTTTTCGAGAACCGTATCACGGTGAGTAATGAAAAGTACCGTAATATCCTTTCTGCTGTGCAGATTTTCAATAAGCCTTTTTTCCGTTTCGCCGTCCAGCGCTCCCGTGGATTCATCCATAAGCAGAATTTTACCCTTGCCGAGAAGCGCTCGGGCAACGGCTATGCGCTGAGCCTGACCTTCGGAAATACCGCTTCCGCCCTCGCCAAGCTCAAAGTCAAGCCCGCCGTCTAAATCGTAAACGAACTCCGCACAGGCGTCGGAAATCGCTTTTTCCAACTCTTTTTCGTCAGCGTCGGGGGACAAAAGCAACAGATTTTCCTTTACCGTACCGCTGAAAAGCATATTGCCCTGGGGGACTGCGGAAAACAGGCTTCTTGCCTTTTTACATTCAACCTCACCTTTTGAGGTTTCAACGGTTACAACGCCCTTTTCCGGCTCATAAAGTCCCGTGATAAGCTTGAACACCGTTGATTTTCCGGCTCCCGAGGGGCCTTTTATACCGATAAACTCGCCTTTTTCCACCGTAAAAGAGGCGTTCTCTATAACAGAATCCTGTGCATAACCGAAAGTAACATCTTTTGCGGTTATTCGTATAAAATCATCGTATGAAAGAGAGGTTGTATCGCAAATCTCCTCTTTTTCGCCCTCCGCCGTTTCAATAAGCCGTTGTGCCGAGGCGGTCATGGCAAAAAAGGAGGGCATTATTCCCGTAAGCCCTGCCGCAGGGGATTGAAGCTGATTTACGAGCTGGATTATCGCCGCAACCGTTCCGAAGGTCATAGTACCTTTTAAAATACCGTCGGCACCGTATGCAACGGCGGCAAGGAAGCCCGCCGCAAAGGCTACGGAAAATCCGATGGACGCACCAACGGAAAAGGTCTTTTTCTTTACCCTTTCACGGTAAAGGTTGTTTTGCAGTTTTTCCGAACGGCGAATAATTTTATCCTCAATGGAAAAAACCTTTACCGCAAATAGATTTTCAATCATTTCCTGCATAAAGGAGCGTACGGAAGAATCTCTTTCCTGCACACGCAGATGCAGGGCTTTCAACGGCTTTCTGAAAAGAGCGGCAAGGAGCACCACGGCAATTCCGCAGCAGATAAAGACAGCCGCAAAATATTTATCAAGAGCAAGCAGAGCCGCCGCCGCACTTAAAATTCTGACTGAATACGACACCGCCGAGGGCAGAATGTGCACATAATTATCACTGACCACCGAAACATCTGCCGTAAGTCTTGTCATTATATCGCCGCTGTGGCGTTCTGTTACAGCACCGTAGTTTCCGTAAAGAGCGCTTGAAAACACATATGTTTTTAACGCTTTTTCCGCTTTTCCCTGGCTTACGGCTTCAATAACCGCCGAAACAACACGGGCAAGCATCTGAGAAATAATCAGAACCAAAAGCAAAGCGGTGTATTTAATAAGCTCGTCACGGCTGCCTTTCTGAGCGCAGTCAATCACAAGCTTTGAAAGAAGGGCGAAAAGCGTTACGCACACGGCAGACCAGGCGTTCAGAACAATGAGCACCGCAGTTTCTCCCCACCGTTTGCCGCAGTTTATATAAATCCATTTTAAAACAGAGCTTCGCTTCATTTCACAACCGCTTTCACATTATTCACAAAGTAAATCGTATTTGCGCATTTTTTCAACAAGAGCGTCAAAATCCTTTTTTACAACGCTTTCCGGTGCACCGTAATCCGCAGCAATTTTCTTAACTATATCCTCAGGCGAATTTGTACCGTCAAGCATATTAAAAATATCGGCGCCAACGCTGTTAAAGGTCATAACGCCGTTAAAACTCATTTTCCGCTCGCCTGTTGCAATCACTATTTTAGTTCCCGCAACATCTTTTAAAATATATCCGTCTTTTATTTTCATTTTGAAATCAGCCCTTCTATACCGTTATACGACGCTGCCGCCGCATCGTCGTTCATATTGCACCCCAAGGAAAACACGGGAACTTCACGAAGCAGAATATCAAGAATTTCCAGCATCTTTTCCGAAAGCGATCTGTCCGAGGGATTTACGGTTTGAGAAAGAAACATTCCCACAGCCCTCGAAAGTTCAAGGGGCTTTACTTCATTTTCCTCACTGCGGTGCAAAAACACAATTGCACGCACGGGCACTTTAACATTAAGATTTTCGTCCGTTTTACCCGAAAACGGAGTTCCGCAGGCATACCACACGCCCTTTTCACGCACCAGCGCAGGCTTATCATCATTGATAATCCTTGTGTTTTCAAGATTTTTAAGCCATAAATGCGTGTGAGTTGACTTGCCCGTTCCGCTGCGTGCGGAAAACAGATACGCATATCCGTCCTTTTCCACGCAGGAGGAATGAAGCATTATGCCGCCGTGGTTCAGAAGCTCTCTGTAAAACGCTTCGCAGGTCCACATATACTCGTGTTCTTCCCAAGACAAATGGGGCATTGCTTTTCTTTGCTGCTCCAAAAAGTCTTCTTTAATATTTAGCCTTATCTGCGTTTCGCCGCTGTCAAAATCCGCATTATACGGTGCGGAGCGTTCTTTTAAGAGCGCACCCCTCACATTATATTCCGTTTTAAGCCCGGCAATAAGAAATTTTTCCATATTTTCTCTCCGAACGGCTTATCTGCCCAGATACGGTGCAGGGTTAACCTTTGTGCCGTTAACACGAACCTCAAAGTGCAAGTGAGGTCCGGTAACATAACCCGTGCCGCCTATTCTGCCTATCTGCTGACCTCTTGCAACCCTCTGACCTGCCGATACTCTCAAAGAGCCGTTCTGCATATGAGCATAAAGGGTGGTAAGACCGTTTCCGTGGTTAATAATTACCGTATTACCGCCGGAACCGTACCAGCCCGCAAAAGTTACAACTCCCGACTCCGCCGCAACAACGGGACAGCCGGAGCTTCCGCCGGGACGGACAATGTCCATACCGCCGTGCCAGCCGCCGAGACTTCTTCTGCCGTAAGGCGACGAAACGGAGGTTGCACCTATTGCCGGCCACAAAAGCCTGCCGCCGTATGACACAACAGAGCCCGACGATGAGCCATAATAGTTCTTTTTCGTACCGATTTGTATTTTTTCATCAACGGCCTCACGCACTGTTGTGCGGGAAACCTCTTTTGCGGAAACTCTCACACCGTCGATATATGTTACAAGCTCCGTGATTTCCTGCAATCCTTTAACGCCCTTAACAACGGTTCGCTTATCGCCCACATACAGATTATTGGTGTTAACCTTAACCGTGTTGTACGGCACCTCGACAGTCCGCTTTTCCGTTTTTGTGGTCTGAACGCGGACAAAGTTCACCTCTGCGGACAGCAGAATTTTCTGCCCCACATAAATACTTTCTTTAAGCTCCGGGTTTAGATTAAATATCTCGCTTGTGCTTATTCCGTATTTTCCTGCGATTTGAGAAACCGTATCGCCTGCCTGAACGGTGTAATAACTTGCTTCGCTCTTTTTTGAATGAAGCTTGTCCGATAAATATGCGGCGTCACGGACAGTATTTTCATTATCGGGATACAGCCCCTGAACATACTTAATATCTTCAACAAAGCTGACAACAGCGTTTTCCTCGTCTGTTTCGTGCTCCGCAAGAATACTGTCAAAAACACTTAATGCGTCTGTTTCGTTTTTAACGGCGCATATAAAGTTATTGTCAACATATATTCCGCAGGCGTTGGTTATTTTACTGTCCGACTCCTCAATAAGCTTATCGCAAATTGTTTGGGAATCGTTAATCCGGCTTAATTTAACAGGCTTGATTTTGTACTCCGCCTGACCGATAAGCTCTTTTTCGCCGCCCTCCGCCGACGGTGCGGACGATGCCGCAATATCAAGGCGGTCAAGCGCCTGCTCGTGCGCCAGCTTATATTCCGCCTCGCTTCGTACATATCCGATTACCTTATCGTTATATGTTATTTCCAGCGCAAAGGTAACATCTGACCAAATGCTCACAATATAAACCAAAAAAGCAAGTGAAATCAAAGGCAGAACCGTATTCAAAACATATATAAAAGCCCTTTTGTAGCGGCTTACCGCCTTGACAAAATAGCGTTTAAGCCTTGCGGGAGATATTTTCTTTTCGCCCTCGGGAGAATCAGAACCTGCGGTAGATACACGCTTCGCATCGCTTGCAAGCTCACGGAAATCGGCTACAATCTCGTGAAAAGCCTTTAAGGCAAATTTATCGACAACGATTACGGCGGTAAAAATAAGGGTACCTATGGCTTTTACGGGCTTTAAGAGCAACGAAAAAAGCCATTTGAAAAAGCGCTTGCCGTACCGAATAGCCTGCAATCCCAAATAGTATATTTGATTGTAAATTGAATCGAACATATTTTTTCCTCATTTGCAAAATAAGTTTACAATCAAAGTCATTTTACCACATAATATGAAAAAACGCAAGTCGCATACATTTCCCAAAACAACAGCCCCCTCGTCGGAGGGGGCAAAAATCGGTTTTTATGTGAATTTCATCCCAAATTATGGGTGTCGAGAATTGAAACCTCGGGTGTGGAGAAGCCGTTTAAGGAAAGGACGATAATCTCGTTTTCCTCTTTGAGCAATGCGCCGGGGAGATAGAGAGATTTTTGCGGTCCTACCGCCCAGAATCTGCCCAGATTAAAGCCGTTTACGAAAACATAGCCTTTTTCAAAGCCGTCAAGGTGAACAAAGCAATCCGCTTTTGAATCGGTCTTAAATGTACCCTTTAAGAATACGGGCTCGTTTTTATCGTATGTATCGGCATATTTCAGGTTTTCAAGATTGTCAAGAGGGAGCGTCCACACATCAAAACCCATCTGGCGCTGATTGCCTATGTAAATATCGGAAATGCCCTTACGGTCGAGCATTCTTGCGCCGTAATTCACTCTGCCCATAGTATCTACGAGTACGCCGATTTTTCTGTCGCCGTCAAGAGCTTTCATCATTACGGAATTATCCTCCGGTGATTTTTTGAGGATAAGATTTTTAAGCGAAAACTTATCGGGAACAGTATATTTTGTACGGTCGATAAAGGCTTTCTGCTTGCCGTCAAAATAAACATAACCGAAATCGTGGACATCCTTTATTGAAACGGGGGACATATCGTATTTTCCGCTTAATACGGTTTCATAATAAATCATACCGAAGTTCTGACCGTAGTATTCCATACCCTCGGGCACGGCACTGCGGTGCTTTTCACCGATATTATCAAGATTTTCAAAAAGCGATGCGCCCTCGGTAAGCTTTACCTTGCCAATGCTTTGAAGCTCCGGCGACGGGGGAAGCTCGCCCATTTTGATGCCCTGCTTTTCGCAGAGGAGCTTTCTCACCTCGTGATATGCTGGGGTGTAATCGCCCCACTCATTGAGCAGTGCGCAGTAGTCGTAGCTTGTAACGGTGGGTTCATAAGGACAGCCGGGAGTGAAATTTGCCCCTGCCGTAAAGCCGAAGTTTGTGCCGCCGTGGAACATATAAAAATTGAAGTTTGCGTCAATATCAAGGAAATCCTTAACCTCTTTTGCTATGTCGGCGGCATTTCTCGTGTGGTGCTTATCACGCCAATGGTCAAACCAGCCGCACCAGAACTCGCCGCACATATACGGGCCGTCATTCTCGAAATCTTTTAAGCAGTTGAAAGCGGTTTTTGCCTTGGAGCCGAAATTGAGAACCTTGTAAATATGAGGCAAAGAGCCGCCTGAAAGCGTATTTTTCCAGTTGCTGTCGGAGGTAAAGAGCTCGCAGTCGATTCCGCAGTCACGCATAAGCTTTTCAATAAAGGCAAGGTACTCCTTATCGTTGCCGTAGGAGCCGTATTCGTTTTCCACCTGCATGGCGATAATATTTCCGCCCTTTGTCATCTGCAAAGGCGCAAGGCGTGAAAGCAGTTCGCGGTAAAACCGTTCAACACACGCCGTATAATCGGGATAGTTACAGCGAATCTGCATATTTTTGTCCTTTAAAAGCCATGCGGGAAGTCCGCCGAAATCCCACTCGGCGCATATGTATGGACCGGGACGGACAATGCAATAAAGCCCTACCTTTTCAGCAGTTTTTACAAAGCGCTCAATATCAAGCATGCCCTCAAAGCAGAACTCGCCGGGCTTTGGCTCATGCAAATTCCAGCAGACATATGTTTCAACCGTGTTAAAACCTGCCAGCTTTAACTTTGTAAGCCTATCCTCCCAATATTCGGGCAAGGTTCTGAAATAGTGCATTGCGCCTGAATAAATATTAATGGGTTTTCCGTCCATTAAGAATTTTTTGTCCTTAATCTCAAACATAATCTTTCTCCTTTTTCATAATCGGTTATCTGAATGTTCCAAAGGAAGCATTATTTGTAAAACATATGGGTAAATCGGATTTTGCGGGGTAGGGTTGGGGCTTGAACGGGCGATTCGTGAATCGCCCCTACAAATCCCAATTTATTTAATTCATTATTTTTCAACCCGTGAAAGAAGAACAACCGATTCCACATGGGCTGTTCGTGGGAACAAATCGGCGGCGGCGAGGCGGGTTGGGGTATAGCCTAACGCTGAAAGCCGCTGTACATCACGGGCAAGGGTTGCACAGTCACAGGAAACATAGACGATTTTTTCGGGGTTCATTTCGGCAACGGTTGAGAGAACAGCCTCATCGCACCCCTTGCGGGGCGGATCCAATAATACAACATCGGGCTTAATGCCCGTATCTCTGAACCGCTTTGCAGCGTCGGCGGCGTCGCCGCAGAAAAACTCGGCATTTTCAATATTATTGAGCCTTGCGTTTTCCTTGGCGTTTTCAATCGCTTGGGGCACGATTTCCGCACCGTAAATCTTCCTTGCCTTTTTCGCCATGGAAAGCCCGATTGTTCCTGTGCCGCAATACAAATCCAGCACCGTCTCGGTTCCCTTCAAATCGGCAAATTCGGCGGCTTTTTGATAGAGTTTTTCCGCCATATCATGGTTGACCTGATAAAAGGACAGGGGCGAAAGGCGCACTCTCACTCCGCAGAGAATATCCTCGATATAATCCTCGCCCCAAAGGGTTTTGCACCCTTTTCCCAATATAACATTGGTTTTATCACGGTTTTCGTTAATTACGAAGCTTTTAACTCCGCTGATTTTTGACACAGCCTCGCAAAGCTTATCTTCATAGGGGATTTCGCTTCCGTTTATCACAAGACATACCATAATCTGCCCTGTTTTAAATGCTTTTCTTATGTAAATATGGCGCACAAGCCCCTTGCCTGTTTCACCGTTATAGGGCAGAACGCCGTATTCGGTCATCCAAATTTTTACCGTTTCAACGATATGGGCAAATTCCGAAGGCTGTAAAATACAGTCGGGCGAATTTATAATTCTGTGGCTTTTATTGGCGTAAAAGCCTATACTTATCTCGCCCTTGCTGTTAAACCCCACGGGGTATTGGGCTTTATTTCTGTATCTTTCCGCATTTCCCGTAATAATCTCCTCTACGGGGATATTCATATGGGCAATACGCAAAAAAGCGTCTTGCACACGGTTCTTTTTTAATCTTTTTTCCGCCTCATAAGAAATATGGCGATAGGCGCAGCCGCCGCAGGAGCGAAACTGCGGACAGTCAACGGGGATTCTGTCCCCCGACGGCTCGATTATATCCTTTACAACGGCAACCGCATATGTTTTTTTAGTTTTTATAATATGGGCAAGCACGGTGTCACCCACCGCCGCACCTGCAACGAAAACAGCCATACCGTCATAATGTCCTACTCCGCTGCCCTCGGCAGTATAACCCTCAATATTCAGTTGTATTTCCTGATTTTTCACAAGGGACACTGAATACACCTCAAAATCAAAGCTTTAAAATCACTCCTGCAACGGCTCCCAGTACAAGCCAGAAGGCGGGGTGAAGTTTTTTCAGCTTTTTAATAAACATTAAAGCAAATGCTATAAGAGAAATTATAATTACCTGCCACGCAAAGGCTCCGTCCTGATAAAAGGTTTGGGAAACAATACCGTAAACCGCAAAAAGCACGAGGGAGGTAACCATGGGGCGTATGCCGTAAAAAGCGGATTTAACATATTTATTTTCGGAAAAGGCTTTTAAAAATCCGGCAACAATTATTATTACTATAATTGAGGGGATAACAAGCCCTGCCGTTGCGATGATTCCACCCAAAACGCCTCCTGCAAGCCCCATTACGGAATGACCTGCGTTATAGCCGGCATATGTCGCCATATTTATGCCGATAGGTCCGGGCGTACTCTCGCTTACCGCAATCATATCCACAAGCTGTTTTTGTGTAAACCAGCCGTAATCACTGTTGGCAAGGTCAAACAAAAAGGGAATGGTGGCAGGTCCGCCGCCAACGGCGAAAAGTCCGATTTTGAAAAATTCCCAGAAGAGATACAAAAAGGTCATTTTTTCCGTACCTCCCTTACCTTATTAACCGCAATGCCGATAATTGCACCCACAATAACAACGAGAATAGGCGTAATATCAAATACGAAGCAAAGCACAAAGCCGATTATGAAAATCATAGCCGTTACAATATCCACAAGGCTTTTCTTTGCAAGAGTTATCACGGTGTGGGAAAGCAAGGCACACACAACGGCACGGATTCCCATAAGCGCACTTGCAACTACGGGATACTCCATAAACTGTTGAAGCGCCGCCGCAACGGCAATAATAATTAGTACAGAGGGTGTTACCATACCAACGGTGGCAAAAATGCCCCCTGCAATACCCGCCTGACTGTAACCGATAAATGTTGCGGTGTTAACGGCTATAATGCCCGGAGTGCACTGCCCCACCGCATAATAATCAAGCAGCTGTTCCTCCGACGCCCATTTTTTCTTTTCAACAATCTCCTTTGTGAGCAAAGGAAGCATTGTAAGACCTCCGCCAAAGGTCATAACGCCTATTTTCGCAAAGGTCAAAAAAAGGCTTAGTAAATTTTTAACCATTTTGTTCCACCGTCGTTATATACTGAATAGTTAATTTTTATCTCCGCTCCAAAAAATATAATCCGTAATAAGCATAGCCCTTACGGGAGCGGCCTCGGCACCCCCGATTTTAATGGGAGGAGCAACGAGAAAATAATTTCCCGACTCCACATTTTCCAAATCAAGATTTTCAAGAATTGCAATATTATCCACCATGAGCATTTTATGGGTTCTGCCGTCCGACCCGTCGGGCTCAACGGTCATAGAGTCCGTGCCCACAAGAATATATCCCATATACGAAAGCTCGGAGGCTGCCGATTCGTGCAGATAAGCTTTTCCGTGGCTTTTAATCAGAATTCTTTTTGCATTTCTCGGGAAATACTCCTCAATAAATGCGCCTGTTATCATGCCCTCGGGAACCTCCACCACCGTGCAGGGACCTATAAAGGCATCAGTCGGCACAGAGCATATATCGCCGCCCTCCGGCAGAAAATGCAGGGGAGCGTCCATATGAGTGCCGTTATGCAGGCACATACTTATTTTGCCCAAATTATAGTCAAATCCGTCATCTAAGGTCTTAATTCTTGCAAGCTCCGGCGACGGGTCGCCCTCAAAAACCGGGCAAGTCATAACATCCTTTGAAATATCAATTACTTTCAATTCTATTCCCCCGTCCTTTTAATATACGACATCGGCGGGAACTCGCCCCGCCGACTGATTTTATTTTGCGACGATATTAACAAGCTTGCCCTTGACATAAATTTCTTTGATAATATTTTTGCCTTGGAGCTCGTCCTTAATTTTTTCGTCCTCTTTTGCCAAAGCGAGCGCCTCTGCCTGTTCAATATCGGCAGGAACATTAAGCTTTGCACGGATTTTGCCGTTAATCTGCACTACAATCTCGATTGTATCGTCAACGCATTTTGCTTCGTCATATGTGGGCCAAACTCCGTCGGCGGCAAGCATTTTTCCGAAGCCGCACTTTTCCCACATCTCCTCTGTAACATGAGGGGCAAAGGGATTGACAAGGAGCAGGAGCGTTTTAAGCTCTGCACGGTTTATTGCGCCCTTATCGTAAATGTTGTTCAAAAGCGTCATAAGCGCCGCAATGGCGGTGTTATATTTGAGCGTTTCAATATCCTCGGTAACTTTCTTTGTTGTTTTGTGGAAAGCGGAGGAAAGCTCCTTTGAATACTCATCGCCCTCTGTGAGGATTTCCTGCAAGTTCCATATTCTGTCGATAAAGCGTTTACAGCCCTTAACCGAACTTTCCGACCACGGAGCCGCTTTTTCGTAGTCGCCCATAAAGAGAACATAGGTACGCAGAACATCGGCGCCGTAAACATCAACAACCTCGTTGGGGTCGATAACATTTCCTCTTGATTTACTCATTTTAACGCCGTCGGGGCCTAAAATAAGTCCCTGAGCCGTTCTCTTTGCATAGGGCTCCTCATAGGGAACAAGCCCTAAATCATAGAGAAATTTATACCAGAAGCGTGAATAGATAAGGTGGCGTGTAACATGCTCCATACCGCCGTTATACCAATCAACGGGCATCCAATATTTAAGCTTTTCCATATTAGCGAACTCATCATCATTGTGGGGGTCAACATAACGGAGGAAATACCAGGAAGAGCCTGCCCACTGAGGCATTGTGTCGGTTTCTCTCTTTGCGTCGCCGCCGCACTTGGGACACTTGCAGTTTACATAAGAGTCGATTTTCGCAAGGGGACTTTCGCCGTCTGTTCCCGGCTCAAAGTTTTGAACCTCGGGCAGTTTTAAAGGCAACTCCTCATAGGGAACGGCAACCATACCGCACTTTTCACAGTGAACTATGGGGATAGGCTCGCCCCAATAACGCTGACGGTTAAATGCCCAGTCCTTCATTTTATACTGAACGCCGCCCTCGCCGATGCCTTTTTCCTGCAAGTAATCTATCATTTTCGCAATGGAATCCTTTTTGTTATCCATTCCGTTTAAGAAGCCTGAGTTGACCATTTCACCGTCGCCCGTATAAGCCTCTTTTGAAATGTCGCCGCCCTTTATGACCTCGATAATATCTATGCCGAATTTCTTTGCAAAGTCATAGTCACGGTCATCATGAGCGGGAACAGCCATAATTGCGCCTGTGCCGTAGCCCATCATTACATAGTCGGATATGTAAATGGGAATATCCTTGCCGTTGACGGGATTTTTAGCTGTTATTCCGCTGATTTTAACGCCTGTTTTATCCTTTACAAGCTGTGTGCGCTCAAACTCCGTTTTCTTTGCGCACTCGGCACGGTATGCTTTTATCTCGTCCATATTTGAAATTTTATCGCTGTATTTATCAATAATCGGGTGCTCGGGAGCCATAACCATAAAGGTTACGCCGAAGAGCGTATCGGGACGGGTGGTATATATTTTAAGCTTCTCGGGGATTTCATTCATTGTAAAGTTTACAAAAGCACCCCTTGATTTACCAATCCAGTTCACCTGCTGGAGCTTGATATTGGGCAGATAGTCCACCTTTTCAAGTCCTTCAAGGAGCTTATCCGCATACTCGGTGATGCGCAGATACCAAACATCCTTTGACTTCTGGACAACATCACTGTGGCAGATGTCGCACTTGCCGCCCTGTGAATCCTCGTTTGACAAAACGACCTTACAAGAGGGGCAGTAGTTTACCAATGTCTTATCACGGA
>CAMGDG010000031.1 GCA_946041635.1 uncultured Clostridia bacterium | reverse complement strand
CTCTGGGATAGCGTGAATCAGCAACTACCACTCTGTAGAAGGGAGCTCTTTTTGCGCCCATTCTGCGAAGTCTAATCTTAACTGCCATTTTGTTTTCCTCCAAATATATTGAAATTTTATTATAAACACATTTGTGTTTTTTTACATCGGGAATCCGCCCATACCGCCGAAATTGCCCATTCTGCGCATTTTACGCCTTGCGCCCTTTGAATTGAACTGCTTGAACATTTTCTGCATCTGACGGTACTGATTTAAAAGCCTGTTGACATCCTCAACCTTCATGCCCGAGCCTTCCGCAATACGCCTTTTTCTTGACGGATTGATAATATCGGGATTTCTGCGCTCTTTTACGGTCATTGACTGTATTATTGCACGCATACGGTCAAGCTGACGGTCGTCCACATCAACATCTTTGACTTTTTTATTTATACCGGGGAGCATTGAAAGAATATCCTTCATACTGCCCATCTTTTTAATCTGCTCCATCTGGTCAAGTAAATCTTCAAGGTCAAACTTGTTTTTACGGAGTTTCTCTTCAAGCTGTGCCGCTTTTTTCTCATCAAGTGCCGTTTCGGCCTTTTCAATGAGAGAGAGCACATCGCCCATACCGAGAATTCTTGACGCCATACGGTCGGGATAGAAGAAATCAAGCTCATCAAGCTTTTCGCCCATACCCACAAACTTTATGGGTTTGCCCGTAACGGCTCTTGCGGAAAGCGCCGCACCGCCTCTTGTATCGCCGTCCATTTTTGTAAGCACAAGTCCGTCAATACCCAATTCGTCGTTAAAGGTGCCTGCAACCGTAACGGCATCCTGACCCAGCATTGCATCAACAACAAGCAATATCTCATGAGGATGAACCTCACTCTTGATATTTTTAAGCTCATTCATAAGCTCTGTATCAATATGCAAACGGCCTGCCGTATCAATGAAAACATAGTCATAGCCCTTGTCCTTGGCTAATTTTATGGCTTCCTTGGCAATAATTACAGGGTCGGTCTGCCCCATTTCAAAAACGGGAACGCCCACCTGCTCGCCTACTACCTGAAGCTGTTTAATAGCCGCAGGACGGTAAATATCGCAGGCAACCAAAA
This sequence comes from uncultured Clostridia bacterium, assembly GCA_946041635.1. GTDB lineage: Bacteria > Bacillota > Clostridia > Oscillospirales > Acutalibacteraceae > Fimenecus. Next base: position 13,962 of record CAMGDG010000031.1, on the reverse strand, counting down.
GCGGTCTGTGATTTTCGTTTTTAAGCTTTAACGCTATTTTTGCGCAATGAGTAGTTTTACCCGAGCCTTGAAGTCCGCACATCATAACGATTGTGGGAGGATGGGAGGCATAGGCGAGACGAGTTTGGGTGCCGCCCATAAGCTCCGTAAGCTCTTCATTTACGATTTTGATAACCATTTGCGCAGGAGTTAAGCTTTCCATTACCTGCGCGCCGATTGCTCTTTCGGTTACCTTGGAGGTAAAATCCTTGGCAACCTTATAGTTAACATCCGCCTCCAACAGTGCAAGGCGAACTTCACGCATGGCTTCTTTAACATCGCTTTCGGTAAGGCTGCCCTTACTTTTCAGGCGCTGAAAAGCCGCTTCAAGCCTATCTGATAAACCTTCAAATGCCATGATTTCTCCTATTCTGTCAAGGAAAGTGCTATCGACTTTATCTTAACGGTCATATCGTTTATTTCTCTTGAAAGCCCGTGAGCAAGGTTATACTCATTTATATCCTCGGCACATTTAACAATATCGTCAAGCCCACTCTGCATATCTGCAAGCTTTTGAGAAAACCTGAGTTTTGACTCCATATCGTAAAGCACTGTTTCTGCACGCTTAATGGCGTCACGAACGCCCTGCCTTGTAATTCCTTCGTTCTCGGCAATTTCCGACAGAGAAAGGTCATCGTTATAATAAAAATTGAGATAATCACGCTGTTTGGGCGTAAGGGTTTCGCCGTACAAATCAAGCAACAATGTGATTTCAATATTATTTGCCACGATAACACCTCCTGTCAAAAAAATACCGTTCTGTAAAGGAAATCGGCTTTACAGGACGGTATTATACTATACTGTATTCAATTTGTCAAGAACTAATTTGTTGCGGCGGGGATATCGTCCCATTTAATTGAACCGCCTTGGGTTCCGTTGCCGATAGAGATACCCGACGAGGCTGTGGTTGAAGTGGTGCTATTGTCTTGTTTAGCGGTAGTGCTCGTGGTACCGTTGGTTGAACTTTCCTGACTCTGTGTTGTACCCGAAGCGGAATTCTGAGCGTCCTTCTTTGTTGTGGTTTGTGTATAAAGGGTCTTGATATCATCGTAGAATCCGTCTTCGTCCGTAGTAACGGGGATTCTGTCGCCGTCAACATTAGTTACATAGGGTTCGCCGTTTTCATCGGTGGATATTTCCGCACTATTTGTACCGTTTACATCCTCATTCGGTTTAGCATCGTCCTTTTTGCAAGCGGCAAAAACCGATACAATTAAAAGCATAACGAGAGCGACTGCTACATACTTCTTATTCATATTTTTCCCTCCGAATTTATATTACCGCATAATACTATCATACAACCTCTGTTTTTGCAAGCGGTTATTCATACCAAAAGTTAATGTTGAAATATTAACCCAACCATCCGGAGTCCCCTCCGTTGGGGTCCTCACCGCCTATGCCTATACCTGACGAGTGGGTAGTAGTTGTAGTGGTGGTTGTGGTTGTAGTGGTTGTAGTTGTAGTTGTAGTTGTAGTGGTGGTAGTGGTAGTTGTTGTACTTGCAGGAGATGTTGTTGCAGTAGTACCTGTGCTTTCACCGGCGCCGTTTGTTGTACCTGCATTGGAATTCTGCGAATCTCTCTTTGTTGTAGTTTGAGTAACAAGGTCCTCAATTTTGTCGTAATTACCTTTTGTATCGGTAGTAACGGGAATTTTATCGCCGTCAACATTAGTTACATACTGTTCGCCGTTTTCTTCCGTGGATATTTCGCTGCTGTTCGTTCCGCCGACTTCGCCTGTCTTTTCCAAATCGTTTTTTTTGCAGGCGGCAAAAACCGCTATCATCAAAATCAAAACGCAAAAAACGGCTATATATTTTTTATTCATAATTTCCCCTCCGAATTTTATTACAACATCATATTACCATACCGTATATACTTTTTCAAGCGGTTATTTTACTTTTATTTCAGTTCGGCTATGGTAACGCCTTCCTCACCCTCGCCGAAAGTTCCTACACGGAAGGTACGGATATTGGGATGGCGGCGCAAATATGTGTGTATGCCTTTTCTCAATGCGCCTGTTCCCTTGCCGTGGATAATAGTAAGTTCGTTAAGCCCCGAACGGAGCACGCCGTCGATAAAGGAATCAAGGTCAAGCATTGCCTCCTCAACGGTTTTGCCCCGTAAATCAATGCTTGAATTTGAAGAAGCGGTTGATTTTGTTCCCGTGTGAACGGTGCGAGGTATATTCCTTTGCCTTTGGGGCTTTTTTTGCGAGCCTATTAAACGCAAATCGGAAATATCCGCTTTCATTTTTATCATGCCCGACTGAATCTGAACAGAATTTTTCTTTTCGTCAACGGACAGTACTTCGCCCTCACTGCCCAAGGATTTTATGAAAACTCTATCCCCCGACTTTAAGGGGCGTGGCAGGATATAATCGCCGTCGTCCTCCTGCAAGTTGTTTGTTATCTCGTCCATTTTATCAAGCTGTCGCCCCATTGCCGCTCTTGCTTTTCTTGCTATTTCGGCGAGATTTTTTTCTTTCGCCTGTTCTTTTTTCAGCTGTTCGATTTCCAAAAGCAGAGAATTGCCTGCTCTGCGGGCATTATCCGCAATACGCTGTGCCTCCGCCTTGGCGCGCTCAATTTCTTTTTCCGCCTGCTGTTTGGATTTTTCCAAAAGCTTTTGGGCATTTTCCTTTTGACGCAGAATATCGTCTTTTTCGTCTTCAAGCTTCTGCCTGTCATCCTCCAAGGCTTTCCGTGCCGTTTCAAGGGAGTCAACTGCATCCTCAAAGCGTGTATTCTCTTCGGAAATCAATTTCTTTGCGAAGTCGGTTATACTCTCGTCAATACCCAATCTGCCTGCTATGGCAAGGGCATTTGAACGGCCGGGCATACCGATAAGCAAGCGGTATGTGGGCTTCAATGAAGACACATCAAACTCACAGCAACCGTTTTCCACTCTGTCGGTTTTAAGGGCATATTCTTTAAGCTCGGAATAATGTGTTGTTGAAGCGATTTTTGCACCCTTTCGGCGCAAATTTTCAAGTATTGCAACAGCCAGCGCCGCACCCTCAACAGGGTCAGTTCCCGCTCCCAACTCATCAATGAGAACAAGACTTCTGTCACCTGCCGTTTTGAGTATATCCACAATACTCGTCATATGAGATGAAAATGTGGAAAGTGACTGCTCAATACTCTGCTCGTCGCCTATATCAGCAAGGACATTGTCGAAAACGGACACACGGCTGTTATCGGAAACGGGCAGCATAAGTCCGCATTCCGCCATTAAAGTTAACAAACCTATTGTTTTGATTGAGACGGTTTTACCACCCGTATTTGCGCCTGTAATTACAAGGGAATCGAAATCAATTCCCAATGAAATATCAACGGGGACAACGGATTTTGCATCAATTAAGGGGTGACGGGCTTTTTTCAAAAGTATTTCGCCGTCGTTATTGAGGACAGGGCGGCTCGCTTTCATTTTATATGCAAGATGCGCCTTTGCGAAAATCAAATCCAGGGCTACGGCGCTTTCAAAGCTTATTTTGATTGTATCCTGAAACTCCCCTGCCATTGCGGAAAGTTCCGCTAAAATGCGCTCGATTTCCTCCTGTTCACGGCTTTCAAGCACTTTGATTTCGTTGTTTGCTTCCACCACGGCGGCAGGCTCGATAAACACGGTTGCTCCGCTGCCTGAGGTATCGTGCACCATACCCTGGACATCGCCTCTGTTTTCCGATTTTACAGGCACGACAAAGCGACCGTTGCGCTGTGTGATTATACTGTCACGCAGATATTTTGAATAATGGCTTGAATGTATCATCGAGTCCAACTGTTCACGGATTTTATTTTCAAAATGGCGCTTTTTTCGGCGTATTTCTTTAAGCTCCGGAGAGGCGTTATCGCTTATTTCCGTTTCGGAAAGAATTGCGTTTGTAATTCTTTCCTCCAAATACTTATTTGGATAAAGAGAAGAAAACAAATCGTCAAGAGAGGTTTCCATGCCTGCGCATTTTTCGTGCCATACGGTTATGCCTCTTATGATTTTAAGCGTTACGGCAATTTTTAAAAGCTCCCCTGCCGAAAGTGAGCCTCCCGCCGCCGCACGGCTTAACGCATTGTTTACATTTTGCAGTCCGCCGAAAGACGGTGCGCCGAATTTGGCTATAAATATGTATGCCGCCTCTGTTTTATCAAGAAGCTCCGTTACCTCAAAAAAATCTGTTTTAGGCACAATTCCCCGAGCCGCCTCTTTTGCATCGGCAGAAGAGGCAGTTTCGGACAGCATTTTTAAAATTTTATCAAGTTCAAGGGAAATAAGATGTCTGTTCATTTTACAATTTTCCTACGCTGTTATAAAAATCAAGTGTTTTAAAGCTCCTCTGCATTTTCGAGAGAAGATATTTTTCCGTTACATACGATAAATCCGCCAACGAATTTGCATCGGCTTTAAAGGAATATATTTTTTCAAAATCGGAAAATGCGATATGGCGCATTGACCGCACAAGGGTTATATCAAGGGCAAAAAGTGCGTTTGAGGAAACACAGCCCTCGCAATAGAGAAGACCGTTTTCCGAATCGAAATACATAGTATCCGTTTCATACTCTCCGCAACGCTCACACGCCACAAGGCTCGGCATATAGCCTGCCATACACATAAGCCGAAGTTCTGTTACCGCTTTTATCTGCTCATGAGGCAATTTATTATTTGCGAGAAAATAAAGTGAATTCAGGATAAGGCGCAAATACTCGCCTGACGGCTCCGACTCCTGAACAAGCGTCATAACAAGCTCCGAAAAATACTGCGCCAGGGATATTTTTGTAAGGTCACTGCGAAGCCCGAAAAAGGTTTCAATAGGCTCTGCCTCATCGATTATGTAGCTGTCCTTTGTTTTGTATAAAGACAGCTTTGAATAGCAAAACATTCCCGTTGCGCTGTTTTTACGGTTATTAAGGCTTTTTGCGCCTCTCACAAAAGCACGCACAATGCCGTTTTGCCGCGTGAGCACCGTTACAAGCTTATCCTTTTCACCGATATTCTGTTCTTTGAGTATCAGTCCGTCCGTATTCGTCCTCATAATATTCTTCTCCGTCATACTGAGGCTTAGCTTTATTCAAAAAGGATTTTTTATACATCAAATAATCCTCAACACTGCCGCTTTGGGTAAACTTACTCCATATTGCCATATTATCCATATAAATTACCGCCTTTCGGTAGTAATTTGTGTTTCGGCGGCAGTTTTATGAATGGTAAATACGATTAAAAATAGTAATTTAATCCAAGCCGAAATTGTGGATAAGCCCCTCTCGGTTACGCCAACCCTCTTTTACCTTTACCCAGCATTGAAGATTGATTTTACAGCCGAAAAAGCCCTCCATATCCTGACGGGCATAGGTGGAAATTTTTTTAAGCATTTTACCGCCTTTTCCGATAATTATGCCCTTATGGCTTTCACGCTCACAGTAAATTGTTGCTTCAATATCCATTATTCCGTCCGACCGCTCACGCATTTTTTCAATGCTTACAGCCGTTCCGTGGGGAATTTCCTTATCGAGAAGCCTTAGCATTTTTTCACGGATTATCTCCCCTGCCAGCACTCTTTCAGGCTGGTCGGTTAAGGTATCGTCGGGGAAAAAGTGCTCCGAGTCAAAAGCGAGGGCTTTAAGCTCGGAAAGCAGGTCGTCAAGTCCGCTCCCCGTTTGCGCCGACACGGGAACTATTGCCGAAAAATCATAAAACGAGGAAAGCTCGGCAATACGCAAAGCCAATTTTTCCTTATCCTTTACCGTATCAATTTTGTTGATTGCAAGAATTGCGGGATTTTTGCCCTTTTTGATTTTTTCCATAAGCTCAAGCTCGGCAGGATTCAACTCGCCCTCCGGCTCTGCAACGAAAAGGCAAGCGTCCACACCGTCTATACTGTCGCTTACCGCCTTTACCATTTTTTCGCCTAATTTTGTTCTGGGCTTATGAAAGCCCGGCGTATCGGTAAACACAAGCTGAACATTGTCATCGGTTGTGAGCACGCCCATTATTCTTGTGCGTGTTGTTTGAGGCTTTGACGACACAATTGCAATCTTTTGCCCCAAAAGCTTATTAAGGATTGAAGATTTACCCACATTAGCCTTGCCGACTATTGCGATAAACGCTGTTTTTGGTGTGTTCATTTATTCTCCTTTTTTCCGAAACCGAAAAATATAAATACCGTAAAAATTACAACGGAAAGTACAAATAATGCGTCTGCCCACAGCTTGTCCGCAAAGAATGCTAAAAGCTTTGAAAATGCTTCGGGCTGCCACATTATTGCAATGCCGCACAGCACCGAGAATATTGCAAACACAAGCACGGCTCCTGCCGCACAGTCCTTGGCGATTTTTCCGTTTTGAGTATGCTCACTGCCGTAAAGGTCCACGGCTCTTTCAACGGCGGTGTTTATAAGCTCGCCGCCGATTACAAGTCCGTTTGCAAGAAAAATAATTGCCAACTGCGTGGCAGTTATCTTAAAGAAATCAAAGGCAAACAGGAAAAAGTACATATATATCATACAGACAGTATGTATGCGCATATTGCGCTCACGAACAACAGCGGTGATAATTCCCCTGAACGCATAATAAAAGCTTTTTATAAGAGCCTTCATACGATTATTCTCCGTCGTCATAATAGCTTCCGTTGCGTTTAAGACCGACGCGTGTTAATACCGCCTCTTCCTTTTCACGCATATGTACGGCTTCGAGTCCGCCGTCCTCATGGTCATAGCCCAAAAGGTGCAGAAGTGAATGAACGGTTAAAAAGCCGATTTCCCGCTGAAGGGAATGGCCGTATTTTTCTGCCTGCTCATAGGCATGCTCGATTGATATAACAATATCCCCAAGCATTTTGGCGCCTGTATCCATATTTGTATCGTACTTGCCGTTTTCGCCGAGAGGGAAAGAAAGAACATCGGTGCTTCTGTCAATTCCCCTGTGTTTTAAATTTAACTCATGAATTGTTGCGTCATCAACAATCGTCACGCTGATTTCAGCGGAATCGGTAAAGCCTTCAAGAGCAAGAACCGCCTTACAGCAACGCCTGATGAGCATTCTTACACCCGTAGGTATTTTCATTACGCTTTGATTGTTCTCAATAATCACTTTCAGTTTCTCGTTCATTTCTTCTTCCTCACTTCCTGCTTTTCGTACGCCCTGATTATATCCTGAACAAGGCGGTGTCTGACCACATCTTTTTCAGTAAACACATTGATTGCAATATCGTCTATGCCTTTAAGTATTCTCATGGCCTCAACAAGACCTGATTTTTTACCGTCGGGCAAGTCAATCTGTGTAATGTCGCCGGTTACAACGATTTTTGAATTAAAACCCAATCGTGTTAAAAACATTTTCATCTGCTCTCGGGTGGTATTCTGCGCTTCGTCAAGAATTATAAAGCTGTCGTCAAGAGTTCTGCCTCGCATATACGCCAGGGGAGCCACCTCAATACTGCCGCGCTCCTGATACCGCTGAAAGCTCTCCGCCCCAAGCATATCAAACAAAGCGTCATAAAGAGGACGGAGATAGGGGTCAACCTTTTGCTGTAAATCGCCGGGGAGAAAGCCCAATTTTTCGCCTGCTTCAACGGCAGGACGGGTGAGAATTATCCTGTTTACCTCTTTTGCACGGAAAGCGTTTACCGCCATGGCAACCGCCAAATATGTTTTTCCCGTTCCCGCAGGACCTGCACCCAGAACAATGGTGTTATTTTTAATACATTCGATATATTTTTTCTGCCCCAGAGTTTTGGGCTTTACGGGCTTTCCCTTTGCGGTTATGCACACGCAGTCCCCCGTCATTTCGGAAAGCTTGTCCTCATTATCCTCATTAACAAGGGAGAGCACATACCGCACATTCTGCTCGGACAAAGCCTCGCCTTTGTTTATGAGAAGCAACAGCCCGTTAATAGCCCTGACTGCCTTTGACACATTTTCCGCATCGCCGCTGACCTTTAATTCAGAGCCTCGGCTGACGATTTTTACACCGTATTGAGCCTCAATCAGTTTTATATTTTCGTCAAAGCTGCCGAACAGACTTACTGCCTGTTCCATTCTGTCAACATTTATTATCTGTTCAAACAATCCGTTCTCACCTTATTTTTTTAGTAAAATTCAACATATTATATCACATTTTTTATGCAATGTCATTAGTTTTTTCTACATAAATTTCCTGCAATCTGCCGATTTCCTGCTCACATTCTGCATAAAATTCGTAATGTTTACCGAATTCGTCTGTTTTTTCCGTAACAGACGAGGTTTTAATTTCGCTGTAATCAAGAAGTTTTTTTGCATACATTGCACCGCCCAAAAGCGCCGCTTTATCCTGAAAAGACAATTCGGGATTTGTTTTTTCCTCCGAATAAACGGCTCCGTACTGCGTAATAATGCCTATCGGCAGCTGCATTTCTCCGCTTTCCAAAAAAGATTTATGCTCTGAAAAATTGGTTTCGGGAACGCTTTTACCCAAGGGTATTTTTATGCCGAAAAAGAATATTATTTTTCTTTTATTTTCATAACTCAACTTATAAAATGAAAAATCCTCGGCGGAGAAGGTTTCTTTCTTTTTCACGAGTGCTTTTACATGACCGTCGGCATGAACCACGGATTCACTGCCGTCACGGTGCCTGATTACTCCGCTTATAAGCAAATCGCCTGCCGTAACGGCGGAGCCGGGTTGGATTTCCGCCGTACCGTGAAGAATATCAAGGCTTAAAATCAGACCGTCCTCGCTTGCCACAACATTTGTAGGCTTGGAGTTATCGTACATTTGAGGTTGAACGGTTATTTCACGCACCTCGATTACAAGCACGCTCCCCTTACGGTTAACCGCCGCCCACGATAGCTTTTCATTTTCTGTTACGGCAGTTTGAGCAGCTTCCTTTAAATCAACGGAGGATATTCGGGCTCCAACCTTTATGCCGTATTTCTCGAATTCAGAAAGTATATATTCATCTTCGAGAGTAGTATTCCCCACTACGGACACGCTCCATACAAATTGGGAAAGAATAAAAATCAAAGCCACCGATACTGCCGCTCCTGCAAGAATTCCCACACGCTTTTTATTCCGCTTTAAGAAGAAAATCAACCCTCTTTTTCTGAGCGCCATACAACGCATACCTGATTTTCTTGCAGGTCCTCTTACGGCGAGATAGCCTTTAATTGTTGTGCAAGCCGTTATTCTGCCGCCTGCATTTTTTATATTCCAAAGAGGTATGCCCTCTTTTGTGCACAGATTTACAAACCTATCGGGAAATCCGCCGAAGGCTCTGAATTCTATGTATCCGAAAAGATATCGGAGTATTTCGATAATTATCATTATTATTCACCTATGACACAAAAGATATTTCCGTGATTTCTCCGCTGATTACGGCGATTTCGTTATCAAAGGATTTTATTAAAAGTCCGTCGCCGCAAACGCCTGTCATAACGGTGCCCGTATTCAGCTTTATATAGTTTTCACCGTAATCCACAATGCCCTTACAGCCGTCAATAATAAGCTCACGGTTGCCCAGCATTTCAAGCTTTGTTTCGGGGTTGAACGGTGTTACGGGCGTATTTTTGCGTTTGTTTTGCTGTTTTTTTCTTTTCGGCACAATAACACCTCACCTTAGAAGTTCCAACCTAAATACTTCTTACATTGAATTATATGAACGGCAGAAAAAATAATTCATTTACCTATCGCTTTTTTAATATAATTTTATTGGGATGTGAGCTTATGATTACAGTTAAAATTAAAAGGAACATTTTGCCTGCTTTACTGATAGTTATCTGTATTTTTTTAATGTTTAAAATGCCTTATGCGGTATCAGACGGCATTATGCAAGGCTTGAAAATCTGCTTTTATACCGTTTTACCGTCCCTGTTTCCGTTTATGGTGCTTTCACTCTACATAATCAAAACCGATATTTTAGCGCCGTTATACAAAATACTGTCGCCTGTGTCCCGATTTGTATTCCGTCAGCCCGCACAGTCCGTTCCCGTTATATTCATGTCGCTTATCGGCGGTTTTCCCGTAGGCGCAAAGCTTACCGCAAGCCTTTTATCAAAGGGACAAATCACTGAAAGTCAGGCACAGCACCTTAATATGTTTTGCTTAAACGGAGGCCCTGCTTTTACTGTTACCGCCGTTGGAGTTTCAATGCTTTCAAGCAGGCGTGCGGGAGTTATTATTTATGCCTCGCTTTGCATTTCGGCGCTTTTAATCGGCTTCTTAACCTCATTTTTAAATGAGAAACAATTTGTAAATAACGATATGCGTTTGCGGGACGAAAGCCCTCTTTCGGCGCTTACCGTCTCCGTTTCGGACGGTGTTCAGTCCATGCTTGGGATATGCGCATGGATAATTATTTTCAGCGGTATAATAAGCTGTTTACGAAAAATGCCTTTTCACAGCGGAATAATACTGACTGTTTCGGCGCTGACGGAAGTAACCTCCGGATGCAGTGAAGCGGCAGGGGTTCTGCCAATACCTGCCATTGCGGCTATAATCGGGTTTGGCGGAATTTGCGTTCATTGCCAGGTATATCAATATGTTGCGGCAAGCGGTCTTAAATACAGGCTGTTTTTTGCATTCCGTACGCTCCACGCGGCAATCGCGGCTCTAATCTGCCAAATACTTCTTACTGTTTTCCCCGTTGAAACAAGCACTATAAATGCTCAATCCGTTAATGTTATACCCTTTTCCGTATCGGTTCCCGCATTTTTTGCACTGGGAATAATGTGTATTATTATGGTTTTTGATGTTGATACAAAGAAAAAGATGTGGTAAAATTATTGCGGTGATAAAAATGAGAAAGAAAATGCTTAACACAAAAGGGCTTTCCCCCTCCTGCTCATACTGCGAATACGGTAAGGCGTCTGTTGACGGTGAAACGGTTTTGTGCAGAAAAAAAGGCGTTGTGGAAAAAGACTTTGCCTGTAAAAAATTCAAATATGACATATTGAAGCGTCAGCCGAAAAGGCCGAAGCCCTTGGAAAAGTTCAATCCCGAGGATTTTTCCTTATAATTTCCGGCAGAAAACAATTGCACATTACATAGAAAAACAGCGAAAAGGAACAATCCTCTTCGCTGTTTAAAATTATTCGGAATTATATTTTATTTCTCTTTTTTGGAGGGAATAAGAGCCATTCCGCAGCCTGACATAAGTGCGATTGCTGCAAGAGCCGCAACGGAAACACCTGCGTCGGTATTGGGAATGCCGGGGATACCTGAGCCTGAGCCTGAGCCCGAGCCTGTGCCAGTGCCTGTGCCTGTACCTGTACCTGTACCTGCACCTGCACCTGTTCCTGAGCCTGTACCTGAGCCTGAGCCTGAGCCTGAGTTTACAACATTTACGGAAAACTCTTTTTCAACGCCCATTACGCTAATTACAAAGGTATTGGCACCTTCGGTAACAGCAGAGTTTGCCTGTTCAAGGTAAATCGGGAACTGTGCTCCGCCGTATGTGTTGTAAGCGTCAGCATCTGTAAGGTCTTCATGTGTTCCGTTCTTATAGTTTACACGGATTTCCATACCTGTTGTGTCAACGAGAAGAAGTGAGTCATACTCATCGAAAATTATATCTAATATCATTTCCCAATATTCGGGGTTTTCATCATAGAATGCCTTGAGTTCTTCAAAAGTCATATCGGATTCGGCAAGTATTTCGTCACATGATACGGGGTCATACTCATAAAATCTGTCCAAAGTGCAATTCTCTCTTGTGAGAACATCTTTTTCCATATCGTATTCGGTTTTTGTGGGCATACTTAAAATTTCGATTGATTCAACGGGATTTTCCTCAACTGTAACAGTCATTGTAGTTTTAAGCTCAGTATCTGTTTCAGAGTCGTAGTATACTACTTCCGCTTCATTTTCGCCGATTACATAATCATAAACGGTTATATCAATCCAATGGTCATCATCGGCAGTAACGGTTTTTGTAGTGCTGTCATCGTTAGTAACCGTAAGGACAATTCCCTCAGGATCGCACAAGATGTCGCCGTCAACATCGTCAACGCCCACATAATAAACCGTTCTGTTCGGCATTGTTGTAACGCTGATTGATTCGGGTGTTGCCGCCAGAGTTGAAATTGAAGCTACTGCAAAGATAAGTGCTGCAACGAGCATTACGCTCATTATTTTTGTGAACTTTTTCATTTCATAAAGTCCTCCTCATTTTTTACAGATTTTTATTATCTGTTAAGCTGATTATACATCATACTATTATATATGTCAAGTTAAATATATGCTAAAAAGAAATATTTTTGGTTTTTTATGGATTATAATAAATAAAATATTAAAAAGGAGGCCGCGATATATGTATTATGACAATTTTGCCGCAAGACTTTCAAAGCTTAGGCAGGAAAAAGGCGTTTCCGCCCGTGACATGAGCCTCTCCCTCGGTCAGAGCGAAAGCTATATTAACAAGATTGAAAACAACTACGCGATGCCCTCTATGAACGGTTTTTTTTACATTTGCGAATACTTAGGAGTTACCCCCGCGGAGTTCTTTAACGAAGAACAAAAAAATCCTGTTGTATTTAACGAGCTTATAAACAATCTGAAATCCCTTAACGAAAATCAGTTAAAGCTTTTGTCGGATTTTATCAAATCGCTTTAAACAGAATACGCAAAGCAAAATGACTGCCGCAATTTATAGCGGCAGTCATTTGATCTTAAAAAAGCCACAAAAAACTCCCTGCTTGAATTAAAGCCGGGAGTTTTGGATTTTTATGTGCGAATTATTTTCTGCTCTTGAAGAGGTCGAGAATATCATCCATACTATCGTCGTCATCAGCGCCGAAATTGCTGCTTGAACTTATATCGTCCATTGATGAATTGTATGTGGGTCTTTTTGCCATGCCGTTGCCGTCAATGCCGAAGCCTGTTGCGATAACGGTAACAATCATCTCATCGTCAAGCTTTTCGTCAAATGCAACACCGAAGATAATGTTTGCATCTTCATCGGCCTGTGAACGAACAATGCCTGCCGCTGTATCAACATCTTCCAAAGTGATGTCGGGAGACGCTGTAATGCTGATGATAACGCCCTTTGCGCCTGTGATTGTTGTTTCAAGAAGGGGGCTGGAAATAGCCGCATTTGCCGCCTGCTCTGCCTTATCCTTACCGCTTGCGCTGCCGATACCCATATGAGCATGGCCTGCGTCCTTCATAACTGCGGTAACATCGGCAAAGTCGAGGTTAATGAACTGGGGCATTGTGATAAGGTCTGTAACTGAGTTTACGCCCTGACGGAGAACATCATCGGCAATACCGAAAGCGTTTGCAAAGGTGATTCTCTGCTCGGAAACATATTTAAGTCTTTCATTGGGGATAACGATAAGAGAATCAACATGCTGTGCAAGCTCAGCAATACCTGCCTCTGCCTGCTTCATACGGTGACTGCCCTCAAAAGCGAAAGGCTTTGTAACGATACCTACTGTAAGAATACCTTTTTCCTTAGCGATTTCAGCAATGATGGGAGCCGCACCTGTACCTGTTCCGCCGCCCATACCTGCTGTTACGAATACCATCTGAGTGCCTGAAAGTGCTTCGATTATAGCGTCACGGCTCTCCTCGGCTGACTTCTGACCGATTTCGGGCTTTGCGCCTGCGCCTCTGCCTGCCGTAACCTTCTCACCGATTTGGATTTTCTGATCGGCAAGTGAACGGGCAAGAGCCTGCTTATCCGTATTGATTGCGATAAGCTCTACGCCGCCGATGCCTGCCTTTGCCATACGGTCAATAGCGTTTCCGCCGCCGCCGCCGACACCGATAACTTTAATATTAGTGATGTCCTGATACTGATTATCAATTTCGAATGCCATTTTTAACATCCTCCTATGTATAGAAAATTTCACACCTATGCATTATAGTTATAGGTTATTTTAACATTATTAAAAAAATATTGCAATATATATTGTATCTGTCTCTTATACACATCTGACGCTGCCGACGAAGGCTTAGGT
>CAMGDG010000030.1 GCA_946041635.1 uncultured Clostridia bacterium | reverse complement strand
GTTTTTCTCTCCCCCGGTCGTGACAACGCCACGACAGCCCCCTCGTCAGAGGGGGCAATAATGTTTTTTCGCCGTGGATTTGTGTGTAATTTTACGGGACGAGTGGGCATCGTCCCATAATACAAAAATACATCAAAAAACTTTCAATTTTTAATTTTAAATTTTCAATTACTTATAAAGCGGGCCGTATTCTGCGCAGGCACGGTAATCGGCAGACTCCAAATTCTCTGTGCCGAAAGCCGACCATGCGTGGGGACGGAAAATCTTATTTTCGTCAACATTGTGCATATTAACGGGGATACGAAGCATGGAAGCCAGCGTTATAAGGTCTGCGCCTACATGGCCGTAAACCGTTACGCCGTGGTTGGCACCCCAGTTTGCCATAACGCTGTAAACATCTTTAAATGCGCCCTTGCCTGTAAGTCTGGGTGCAAACCATGTTGTGGGCCATGTGGGGTCTGTGCGCTTATCAATCTTTGTGTGGATTTCATCGGGAAGATTTGCCGTGTAGCCCTCTGCGATTTGAAGAACGGGACCTATGCCGTCAACCACATTTACGCGGAGCATTGTAACAGGCATTTCCGCCTTGCAGCGGAAGTGGCTTGAAAATCCGCCGCCTCTGAAATACTCGTAATTGGCTCTGCACCAATCGGTGGCATTAAGGCACGCCTTAATATCCGCATCGGTCATTTCCCAATAGGGCTTCATACATCCCTCGCCCTTGTCGTTCTTTGATGCGCCGCTTCCGTCAAGTGCGGTTGCGCCTGAGTTAATAAGGTGGATAAAGCCGTTAGCCGCAACGCCCTCGGGCTTTTTGCCTGTTACTCTTTCGCAAGCCTCGGGGCTCCAATATGTACGCACATCGTGGAAGCAGGGAGCTGTACCCGTAACGAGTGTACCCAGCATCATTGCAACGCCGTTGAGTGTATCGTTCTCCGTCGCAAAGGGAGTGGGAGCCTTTTTGCCGTTCCAGTCAAAGGTAGAAGCCATAATAGCCTCGGTAAAGTCGGCGTTGGGAAGCCAGTCTGTCCACTGACGCTGTCCCTGGAAGCCGCCTGCAACAGCATTTTTGCCGAGAGCCTCCTCGTGCCAGCCCAATTCGTCAAGCTTTTTGTTGCCGT
This sequence comes from uncultured Clostridia bacterium, assembly GCA_946041635.1. Lineage (GTDB taxonomy): Bacteria > Bacillota > Clostridia > Oscillospirales > Acutalibacteraceae > Fimenecus. The sequence continues at coordinate 14,399 of CAMGDG010000030.1, read as the reverse complement.
AAAGAATATCACGGACAACGATTGTCATTTTTGCAATGAACTCCCAATCCTTGTCGGCGGGAACAACCTTTGACTTGCGGATAATTTCGGGAAGATTTTTGCCTGCGTTGCAGTCAAATCCCTCCTTGCAGTTTTCCTTAATCCACTTTAATGATTTTTCATATTCATCGTTATCATAGATACCCAATTCAATGCGGCGAACAATTTCAATCATATCCACCCATTCCGCACGGATACCGAAGTAATTTTGGAACATTTCGGCGTTGCAGTAGCTTCCGGCAATACCCATAGCGATTGCGCCTAAGTTTACATATGACTTGTTCTTCATCCAGCCTACACAGACAGCGCCGCGGGCAAAACGGATAATTTTTTCAGCCACATCGTCGGGAATCTGAGTATCGGTCATATCCTTAACATCATGACCGTAAATTGAGAATGCAGGAAGTCCCTTTTGAGCGTATGCCGCCATAACGGCCGCAAGATAAACAGCACCGGGACGCTCCGTGCCGTTAAAGCCCCAAACTGCCTTAATTGTGTTGGGGTCCATATCAAAGGTTTCCGAGCCGTAGCACCAGCAGGGTGTAACGGTAAGAGTTGCAACAACATTTTCAGCCGCAAACTGCTCTGCGCATTTTGCCGCCTCGGCGCCGCCGCCTATGGTTGTGTTGCTTATTACGCACTGAACGGGCGTACCGTCGGGATATTTTAAGGTGCTTTCAATAAGCTTTGCCGCAGACTTTGCCATGCCCATAGTCTGATTTTCAAGGCTTTCACGGACGCCTCCCCAGCGGCCGTCGATTACAGGTCTTATACCTATTTTAGGATATAACATATCTTTTCCTCCCTATTTTGTTATAATTTTTACATATCTTTCATATGCCTCGTCCCACTCGGGAGTGTGAACGGGAGCATATTTTTTTGTGTTTTCGGTTTTTGCAATGATTTTTCTGCCCTCACTGACGGACTTTATCTCGCCCAGAGCCTTTAACTGCAAAATAATGTTGCCCAGCGCCGTCGCCTCAACAGGTCCTGCCGTAACAGGCATATCAATGCTGTTTGCAGTCATCTCGCAAAGGAAACCGTCCTTTGTGCCGCCGCCCAAAATGTTGAGAGAATCGAATTCTTTACCCGTACATTTTGAAATCTGGTTCAAGGCATAACGGTATTTGAGGGCAAGGCTTTCGTAAATACAGCGCACCGTTTCACCTACGGTTTCAGGCACTTCCTGACCTGTTTTTTTACAGTAGGCTTTGATTTTTGCAGGTAAATCTCCGTGTGCGGAAAGCATGGGAGCGTCGGGGTCGATAAAGCACTTAAAGGGCTTGGAGTCTCTCGCCATCATTTCAAGGTCGTTATACGAATACTTCTGACCTTTCTTTGCCAAATCACGCTTTGTTTCCTGAATAAGCCACAAGCCACTGATATTTTTAAGATAATTCACTTTGCCGTTTGAGCCGATTTCGTTGGAAAGCTCGTTTTTGTTGCTCTCTGCGGTGAGCACGGGCTCATCTAATTCACAGCCGATAAGCGACCATGTGCCGCAGGAGAGAAAAGCGGAGTTTTCGCTGACACAGGGCATCGCCGCAACGGCGCACTGTGTATCGTGACCTGCAACGGAAATTACCTTAATACCGTTGTATTCACCGTTAACGGTTGCGCTGTCGGTAATCTGCGGGAAAAGGCTTTTGCTTATCCCGAAGGTATCTAAAATACTGTCGTCCCAAGTTTTTGTAACGGGATTGAGCATTTGTGAGGTGGAGGCAATGGTCATTTCACAAACCTTGTTTTTTGTGAGCATCCACGCAAAAAGGTCGGGCATAAACAAAAGCTTGTCGGCATTGGAAAGATTTTCGTCAACAGTCAGTTGAAACAGGGTGTTGATACCCATTATCTGATTTCCCGTTGCCGAATAAAGAGCGTCAAGATCGATTTTTTCTTTTGCCTTCTCCACGGCATTTTCCGTCCGTGTGTCTCTGTAATGAACAGGCAAGTGCAAAAGCTCACCGTTTTTGCCGATCAGACCGTAATCAACGCCCCATGTGTCAAAGGCGAGGGAATCAATTTTGCCTGCCTTTTCAATGGCTTTTTTGATTTCTCCCATAATCATTTCCGTATCGTGGCAAACCAAGCCGTCAACGGTTACGGGAATATTATCAAAGCGGTGAATTTCCTCATAAGCGATTTTTTCACCGTCAAAATGCGCCTTTATTGCTCTGCCGCTGGACGCGCCGAAATCAAATGCAAGTACGGTTTTCATTTTACCACACCTTTTTTAAGCAATATGTTGGCGTAAATCGCTTTCTCACCTGTTGCAATTATGAGGTATGCGTCCTTTGCACGCTCATAAAAGGCAAAACGCTCGGTAAAATCAATTTCGTGGTGTGCGGGCTCGTATTTGTTGAGTATTTTTTTATACTCTTCCCAGATAGGCGGTGTGGGGCAATCGTCCCCCTTTACCACCTCCATGAGCGCAACAGGCTTTTCGGTGTATGTGTCCAGAGGAATGAGCTGCAAAACAGCGTCAAGAATTTCGGGTACGCCGTGACCGTCCGCACGGATAACTATGGAGTTTTTACCAACGCTGTGGCAGGGGAAATTACCGTCGGCAATAACCAGTTCATCACCGTGCCCCATTTGCGCAAGAGCCTTTAAAAGCTCGGGGGAAATTATGGGTGGAATTCCCTTAAGCATAAATGTTCAGTCCTTTTTATGTAAGATTTCGTCGTCGGGATTATAAACCTTGTAGCCGGGATGTCTGCCGGTTACTCTGTAATATCCTCTTAAATCAATAAGCTTTTGAATATTCTCACGGCTTATATCGTGACTGCCGCCTAAAATTACTGCGTTGATTGTGATTTTTGCCCAAAGCTCAAGGCTTTCCATTCTGTAAAAAGCAGTTATAACATCACTTCCCACCGCCAGAGCACCGTGGTTTTCAAGAAGCATTACATCGTGCTCGTCAAGATACGGCTCAATAGCGTTGGGCACTTCTATTGTAGAGGGTGTACCGTAGGGAGTCAGCGGAACGGCGCCGATAACTGCCACATCCTCAATCATATTATACATATCCATTGCCTTGTGAGCCACGGCAAAGCCTGTTGCTCCCGGGGGATGTGCGTGGATAACGCTCATTACATCGTCCCGCTTGTCATAACAGCGAAGATGCATTTTAATCTCGCTTGACGGACGAAGCCCGTCAGCGGCTTCAAGCACATTTCCCTCTTTGTCCAAAAGGACAAGCTTTTCAGGCGTTATGAACGATTTGCTCATACCTGTGGGAGTGGCAAGTATTCTGCCGTCTTCAAGGCGAACGCTTACATTGCCGTCGTTTGCGGCAACCCAACCCAATTGCCACATTTTATGGCATACATCGCAAATCTGTTCTTTGATTACATCAATGTTTTGCATATATTTTCCTCCGTGTTTAAAATTCCTATACATAACAATTATATTACAATTAAATATAAAAAGCAATTAAAAAACCTTACAGTATTTTACTGTAAGGTTTATGCACTATTTTTTAATTTCCCCCGCTTTTGTAAGCGCTGCCTTTGTAAGCAGAGGACCTACAAGCTCATATATAAGCGTTGCGCACAAAACAACGGCTCTTATCTGCTCTCCGTATTCGGGCACAACGGTCAGTGAGAGCTGAGCCATACCTATTGCCACGCCTGCCTGAGGCAGAAGCGTTATGCCCAGATATTTCTGAACGGTTTTTTCCGATTTTACTATTGCGCACCCTGCCATTGCGCCGAAATATTTACCGAAGGAACGCAGCAGGATATAAGCAACGCCCACAAGCCCTACCTGCGGCAGAATTGAAAAATTGAACTGCGCACCCGATATTACGAAAAACAGCATAAACAGGGGAGGAGTCCAACGGTCGGTGCCTTCAAGCACAGCGTCCGAAAAAGGGCTGAAATTTGCCAGCGCCGCACCGATTGCCATACAAAACAGAAGAGACGAAAGTCCCATAAGCTCCGAAAGACCTACGCCTAAAAACACGGCTGTTACAACAAGGGAAATTCTGTTTGCTCTCGATTTGAAGAATTTTGAACATAATGAAAGCACAATTCCCACAGCAAAGCCGATTACAAAGGAAAGCACAATTTCAATGAGAGGCTTTACAATAGTTGCGTAAACTTGAAAGCCGTTTCCCGCCTCAATAGTTTTTGCCACAGAGGAAAGAATTGAAAACAGCATAAGACAAACAGCGTCGTCTATGGCAACAACAGGCAAAAGCGTGGAGGTAACAGGCCCCGACGCTTTGTATTGCCGAACTACCATAAGAGTAGCGGCAGGTGCGGTAGCACTGGCTATTGCTCCTAAGACAAGGGCAAGAGGTGCATTGTAGCCCATTGCCAAAAGCACCGCTGACACAAGCACCGACGCTCCCACAGCCTCAAAAAGAGTAATAACAAATATTTTTGCACCCAACTGCTTTAATGCGGAAAGCTTAAATTCGCCGCCTATGGAAAAGGCTATAAAGCCCAACGCCGCATTGGTGACAACCGTCATATTGTCCAATTCGCCTGCGGAAAAAATCTTTAAGCAGTAAGGCCCTGCAATAAGCCCTGCAATAAGATAGCCCGTAACATTGGGCAGATTTATTTTTTTCATTATTCTTGTCATCAGGAGCCCAAAAACCATTCCCAAGGACAATGATAATAATGTGTTCATTTCTTTTCACCCCAAAAAATGCACACCGATTTTTAACGGATTTTTATTTTGCCAAGCCCTCAACATTAAGGAGCGGAACGGTCATTAAAATGCCCGTGTTCGCCTTGTCAAGACCGCCTGTTACATCGTTCACGATTTTTTTAACCGTTTCCACCTGTGAATCCTCAATGGCAGAAATCAGGATTTTGTTCATTTCCCCTTTATCGGGATTAAGATATTGACGAAGTGAGCCGAATATGGGAGGGGGTTCAACGGAATCACGCCCCACCGCCTGCAAAACTCCCTCGCAGTCGAGAAGCGAGCCGCCGTGAATACCCGAGGCGAGCATACCTGCCGTAACCTTTGCCATATGGCGCTGGCTGTGTAATATCAATATTAAAAGCTGCATAAAAGTGCCTCCTTTAAAAATTTCTCTATATATTATACTCGTTTTGTGGTATAATTCAATAGAAATACAGATGAAAAGGTATATTTTGTATGGAGCGTTATCTTGAATACAAAATTGAAGAGAATTACGACGGCAAAAAGGTGCTTGCCTTTTTAAAAACGGAGATAAAAGCCTCCGCAAGGCTTATCCGTAACCTTAAAAATGTTCCCGACGGCATAACCTTAAACGGAGAGCATATCCGCACCGTGGATTTTATGAAAAAAGGCGATATTCTGCGGCTGCATATACCCTCGGACAGTGACGAAAACAGCATCGCAGAGCCTTTGGAGTTTGATTTAAAAATTCTGTATGAGGATAATGATTTGCTCATTGTTGACAAGCCTGCGGGGCTTGCCTTACACCCCTCACACAACCATCAGGGCGATACTCTTGCCAACGCTGTGTCATACCATCTGCAAAAGCAGGGAAAATCGGCGGTTTTCCGTGCTGTGGGCAGGCTTGACAAGGGCACATCGGGAATAGTTGTGTGCGCTCTTAACAAATACACCGCCGCAAGGCTTTCGGGCAAAATTGATAAGGAATATATGGCGGTTTCCGAGGGGCTTTATGAGGGAGAGGGCATAATCGACCGCCCCATATACCGCCCCGACCCCATAATCACTCTGCGTACAGTTGACGAAAGAGGAGAAAGAGCCGTAACGGAGTGGAAAGCAATAGCACACAGTAACGGCAGAACGCTTTTGAGAATACATCTTGTGACAGGCAGAACACATCAGATAAGAGTCCATTTTTCATCTCTCGGCACACCGCTTACGGGGGATACAATGTACGGCACGCCATGCCGTGAAATCTCACATCAGGCGCTTCATTGCTGTTATTGCCGCTTTACACACCCCGTAACGGGGGAAGAAATCGAAATCACCTCACCCTTGCCTGATGATATGGCAAATCTGGTAAATTATTAAATTTTCTCAACACTATTGCCTCAAAATGCTTATTATGTTACAATTACCGTAATAAAGCCAAACGGAGGCAAGAATGGATAATATAAAGGATTATGTAACTTACCCTAAAAAAATAAAGCATTACGATACATCTAAAAGACCTAAGCGACAAACAAAATTTGCGGCGGGTGTAATGTATCTTTTATCAAAGGCTTTAATGCCCCGTCAGGTGCAGGGCTATAAAATAGACAAAATCAACACGGAAAATTTAAAGCCGCCCTATATACTTTTGTGTAATCATCACACCTTTGTGGATTTTCAGATAAACTGTATTGCCACATATCCCCACAGAGTAAATAATATTGCAACGGTGGAGGCGTTTTATCTGCGAGCCGCTTTAATTGAGTGGCTGGGGTGCATCTGCAAGCGTAAATTTACAACGGATTTAAGCCTTGTAAGGGCAAGTTATAAAGTTTTAAAGGAATACGGCGATGTGCTTTGTATGTATCCCGAGGCAAAATACGCTCCCGTGGGTACAACGGCGATTTTACCCGATTCCTTGGGTAAACTTATTAAAAAATGCAAAGTGCCTGTTGCCACGCTTCTCTACCACGGCAATTATCTTATGACGCCGTTTTGGGATTTTTACAGAAAAAGAAAAGTCCCCCTTTATGCGGAAATGAAGCAGATTCTTACCGCAGAGGAGGTTGAAAAGCTTTCTGCCGAGGAAATAAACGCTGTTGTGCGCAAGGCTATGGAGTATGACGAATACCGTTGGCAAAAGGAGCAGGGTATTAAGGTTACGGAGGATTTCCGTGCCGAGGGGCTTCACAAGGTGCTTTATCAGTGCCCCGAATGTAAAACGGAGTATGAGATGAACTCAAAGGGTACCGAGCTTTTCTGCGAACATTGCGGTAAACGCTGGGAAATGACGGAGCTTGGCGAATTAAAGGCACAAAGAGGAGAAACATATTTTTCCCATATCCCCGATTGGTTTGAGTGGGAGCGGAGCGAAGTCCGCCGTCAGTTAGAGGAGGGCACATACAGTTTTTCAAATGATGTGCGAGTTTATTCCCTGCCCTGGACAAGAAGCTTTGTGTATCTTGGCGATGCGCACCTTACTCACGACGCTGAAAACGGATTTGTCCTTGAAGGCGAATACAACGGAGAAAAATACCGTATTCACCGCACACCGCAAAGTATGTACAGCCTCCATGTGGAATATGACTATTGCCACATTGAAAAGGACGACTGCATTGATATTTCCACTAAGGACGACTCCTTTTTCTGCTATCCCTCGCAAAAGAACTGTATAACAAAGCTTTCCTTTGCAACAGAGGAAATATATAAGATGATAAAGGAAAAGAAGAATAAAAAAATTTAAGAAAACCTTAATCCGCATAGTGGATACCACCAATTCCCCTTTGGCTGCCAAGTACCCCGGTATGCTGTTGGATTACTCAACCGTTTACGGCAGCGGCCGTATCGTCTCTACAAGTTAATACCGTAATAAAATCAACACCCCGACTGTTTGACGGTCGGGGTGTTAAAATATACTTTTAATCCGTTATTCTTCTTCAACTGCGGCGTCGGCGATAACCTTTTCCACAATATTCTGCGGCGCCTGCTCATAACGGGTAAATTCAAAGGAGAATGAACCTCTGCCTGCCGTTACGGAGCGGAGAACCGTTGTAAAGTCGCCCATTTCCGCCATGGGAACTTCGGCTGTAAGCTCCTGCATTTTGGGCTCGTCTGCCGGTCCCATACCGAGAACTCTGCCTCGGCGCTTTGTAATATCGCCCATAATGTCGCCTAAATTGTCATCGGGCATACGGGCAACGAGGGTGCCTACGGGTTCGAGAATGGTGGGGTCTGCTTTCGGGATACCTGCTTTGTATGCAAGGGAAGCGGCGGTTTTAAACGCCATTTCCGAGGAGTCAACAGGGTGGTATGAGCCGTCATAAAGAGTTGCCTTAACGCCAACCATGGGGTATCCTGCCAAAACGCCCTTCAAGACGCAGTCACGAAGTCCTTTTTCAACTGCGGGGAAGAAGTTTTTGGGAACAGCGCCGCCGAAAACCTCTTCTTCAAACACAAGCTCTTCGCTGTCCGTAGGCTCAAAGCGAATCCAAACATCGCCGAACTGACCGTGACCGCCGGACTGCTTTTTGTGCTTGCCCTGCGCCTCTGCCTTTTTGCGGATTGTTTCTCTGTATGCTACCTTGGGTACGGACAAATCAACCTCAACGCCGAATTTGTTTTTAAGCTTTGAAACAACAACATCGAGATGCTGCTCGCCCATACCGGAGAGGATTTGCTCCTTTGTTTCTTTATTAACCGCAAAGGTGATTGAGGGGTCCTCCTCCATAAGACGGAAAAGTCCTTGCGCTACCTTTTCTTCCTCGCCCTTTTTGCGAACCTTAACTGCCATTGAAAGGCAAGCCTTGGGGCAGTCAACGCCGTCAAGGGTAACTATGTTTTTACTGTCGCAGAGAGTGTCGCCTGTCTTAACGCCTGCAAGCTTTGTAACAACGCCGATATCGCCTGCGATAATCTCTTTTGCGTCCTCCTGCTTGCCGCCCTTAACGGTGACAATCTTGCCCATTTTCTCAATTTCGCCCGTGCGTACATTATATGCCTGTGTATCGGGCGTGAGCTTGCCTGAAACAACCTTGAAGAAGGACATTTTCCCTACGAATGGGTCGGCAACCGTCTTAAAGCATACTGCGGCAAGAGGTCCGTTAACATCACAGGGAAGTATAACCTCCTCGCCCTTTTCGTCCTTTGCCGTTTCGCCTGCATAGCCGTATGCTCCGGGAGCAGACCATGCAAGACCGTAAAGGAGCTGGTCAACAGCGGCGGCAGTAAGTCCCGAAACAGCGTAAACGGGATAAATTGAGCCGTCAAAAATACCTGTGCAAAGTCCTTTGAGGATTTCCTCCTGCGTGAACGCCTCACCCTCAAAGAATTTTTCCATAAGCTCGTCATCGGTTGTGGCAACTGCCTCCATAAATGCGGCGGTCATTTCCTCGATAACGGGGTCGGAGGGAACGGGAACCTTTGTTGCCTTGCCGTCCTCGTATTCAAACGCCATACCTGTCATAAGGTTAACATAGCATTTTGTAATATTTCCCTCCATATAGGGGATTATTGTGGGGCAAAGCTTGTTGCCGTATGTTTCTTTCAGCGCCTCAAAGGTTTTGTAAAAGCTTCTGTGGTCGGAGTCGGTCTTTGTAATGGCAAAGAACTTTGCAAGACCTCTCTTTTCGGCGGCTTTAAAAGCCTTTTCCGTGCCTACATCAACGCCTGAACCTGCGCTTGTAACTATAAGCACTGCCTCAGCGGCACGAACTGCTTCTGCGGAACCGTTTTCAAAGTCAAAAAGACCGGGAGCGTCTATAATATTCAGCTTTGTGTTGTCCCATTCAATAGCCGCCATAGCCGAGGAGACAGAGGACTTTCTGCGCTTTTCCTCTGCGTCAAAGTCAAGCACCGTGTTGCCGTCTGCAACCTTGCCCAATCTTTCCGATGCGCCGGATATGTAGAGCATTGCTTCACAAAGCGTGGTTTTTCCTTTTCCGCCGTGACCGAGCACGGCAATATTTCTGATGTTGTTTGAGGTGTAAGCCTTCATAAAAGCGTGCCTCCCTTTCTTTGATACCGTTTTATGTAAAATATACATATAATTTTCAAACAGTTTATCGAAATTATAGCATAATTGCCCAAATATTGCAACGGTATTTTCATAACTTTTTTAAATATATTGTGTGACCTTTTTCTGTTGATTTTTTAAGCCGGTGAAGGTATAATGAAATGGTATAAATAACAGGTTCAAAGGTGACGCTTATGGATAACAACAGATTTGAAGAACTGCGCAGACTTCATCCGTCCTTTACATATAGGGGATACACTCTGGAAAGGAAAAAGGACTGCATTTTCATTGAATACGATTTTTCAATGGAAAACGGGTTGAGTTTTAACCCCACAACCAAAATAATGACGGATAATTTAAAGCTTTTAAACGGTTTTGACAGTGATGCAGGCAGAAAAATTGTCTTTTCATTGGGAATGGTAGAGCTTGTGAGCTATTGGAAATGCGCCTGTCCGCCCACGGTTTATGTTGACTGCGGTTATCTTGACGAATGGGATATTCGCTGGTGGAAAAAGCTTTATTTCAACGGATTGGGCGAGTTTTTCTACCGCAACGGCATTTTTCCCGATAAAGATAGCTTTATGAATATTGTATGCCGTGCCGAAAAACGGGATTACCCCACATTCGAGTATAAATGCGGCGATTATAACCTGATTACCGTTGGAGGCGGCAAGGATTCCGCAGTTACAACGGATTTATTAAAGCGTTACCGTGATAAAAATATGTTTTTAACCGTAAACGACCAGGAGGCCCGTACCCAAACGGTTTTAAAATCGGGCTATGACGAGAGCAGAATTATAAAAACCTACCGTACTATCGACAAAAATCTGCTTACCCTTAATTCAAAGGGATATTTAAACGGTCACACTCCTTTTTCTGCCATCGTAGCGTTTCTTTCTCTTTACTGTGCGTTCCTCACAGGGGGTAAAAATATTGTACTTTCAAACGAGAGCAGTGCAAATCAGTCCAATGTAAAGGGAACGGAAATCAACCATCAATATTCAAAATCCTTTGCTTTTGAGGAGGATTTTACAGAATATGTTGAAAAAAATATTATGAACGAAATCCGCTACTTTTCACTTTTGCGTCCCTTTAACGAATTGCAGATTGCAAAGTATTTTGCCGCCTGTCCGCAATACCTTGATGTTTTCAGAAGCTGTAACAGAGGCAGTAAAGAGAATAAATGGTGCGGAGAATGTGCCAAGTGCCTGTTCGTATTTATAATGCTGGCACCTTTCACCGATTACGATAAGCTTGTGTCTGTTTTCGGAAACGATATGCTCGGCGACGGCGAAATGGTGGAGGATTTCGACGGCCTTGCCGATATTTCGGGAATTAAGCCCTTTGAATGTGTGGGCACTCCCGACGAAATAAGGCTTGCTCTTGCTCTTACGGTTGAAAAACTGAACAAAGAGGGCAGGGAGTTGCCGCCGCTGTTGCGCCGTTTCTGTGAAAAAGCGGATTCCGTTGATATTGACAGGTCACTTTTGAAGGACTATAACCCAAAGCATAATGTTCCCGATGAATTTTTAGAGGAAATTAAGGAGATGTATGAGCTTGTTGCCTCCGATAATTGAGTTTTTAAAAGACAAAACCGTGCTGATTTTAGGCTTCGGCAGAGAGGGTAAATCCACATACAATTATGTAAGGAAGTATTTGCCGCAAAAAATTCTGGGTATTGCCGGCGGCAAAGAACAGCAGATTGACGATAAAAACACCGTGTCCTTTTTCGGCGAGGATTATCTCTCCCATATGGGGGATTTTGATATTGTAATTAAAAGTCCCGGAATATCTTTTGCAAAGGTAGATGTTCCCGACAATACTTTTGTTACCTGCCAAACGGATTTGTTTATGAAATACGCCCCCTGCAAAAAAATCGGCGTTACAGGCTCAAAGGGTAAAACCACAACATCAACCCTTACATATAAAATGCTGTGCGCCGCAGGGATTGACTGCGAGCTCATGGGCAATATGGGACTTCCCGTTTTGGACTACATTGAGGATATGACGGAGAATAAAATCGCCGTTATTGAGCTTTCCTCCCATCAGCTTGAATTTACACGAACCTCCCCCGACACAGCCGTGCTTACCAATATATATGAGGAACACCTTGAACATTACAAGGGCGGTATGGCAGGATATGTGGGAGCAAAGCTGAACATTGTAAAGCATCAGACCGAAAACAATACCTTTATATATAACGGTACCCAAGGGCTCGGCGATTACCTTGACCTTGACACGGTAAAATCAAAAAAAATCGCGGTCTGCGAAAACTCAACCCTGCCTTTTGATTTTAACAATCCCCATCTTTCGGGCGAACACAACCGCCACGATGTGCTTTTGGCTTTTACGGCGTCGTCTTTATACGGCGTAACGGCAAAAGACGCCAAAAAAGCCGTTGACGATTTTGAGGGCATCGAGCATCGAATGGAAAAGGTGGGCACATTTAAAGGCATCACATTTTTTAATGACTGTATTGCTACGATTCCCCATGCGGTTATGTGTGCCGTAAATGCTCTGAACGCCTATACGCTCATAATGGGCGGAAAGGACAGAGGCATTGATTATACACAGTTTGCCGCCGACCTTGAAAACAGCGGACTGTCCGTAATAATCGGCACAAAATCCACGGGGCATAAAATCATTGATATGATGAATGAGTCGGGCACATCAAAAATTCTTATAAAAGCGGAAAATCTTGAAGAAGCGGTGAAGTCAGCATTTGAAAAAACCGTAAAAGGCGGAATATGTATTTTGTCCCCTGCCGCATCAAGCTATAATGAATATAAGAACTTTGAAGAAAAAGGCAGACATTACAAGGAGCTTATAAAAAAATACGGAGAGTGAATAAAATGGACCTTACCGAAAAGCCAGTAAAACAGGAATATAAGTTTAAGGGTAAAATAGTAAATTTGAGAGTTGACGACGCTCTTTTGCCAAACGGCAATATTGCAAAGCGTGAAATTGTGGAGCACAACGGGGGCGTTATGGTGGCGCCTCTTGATAATGAGGACAACCTGTATTTCGTTAAGCAGTTCCGTTATCCCTATATGGAAATAGTTACGGAGCTCCCTGCCGGTAAGCTGGAAAAAGGAGAGGACCCCTTTGAGGCGGGAAAAAGGGAATTAAAGGAAGAAACGGGCGCCGTTGCAAACAAATATGTGTCATTAGGTCAGCTTTATCCAACACCCGGCTACTGCGGCGAGATTATACATATGTATCTTGCAACCGAGCTTTCCTTCGGTGAACAAAATCCCGATGACGATGAGTTTTTGGAGGTTTACAAAATTCCCCTCGCAAAAGCAGTGGAAATGGTGCTTTCGGGGGAGCTTAAAGACAGCAAAACACAAACGGCAATTCTTAAAATCCACTGTTTAAAGCAAGAGGGAAGAATATGAACGGAAAATATAAACTTGTGCTTGCGTCAAAATCCCCCAGAAGAAGTGAAATTCTGAAAAATGCAGGCTTTGAGTTTACCGTCCGTGCAGGCGATGCCGAAGAAACTCTGCCCGACGGAATTTCAGCGGAAAATGCCGTAGTCTATCTTGCCGAAGTTAAGGCGCAGGCGGTGAACAGGGCTTCCGACGAGCTTGTATTAGGGGCGGATACTGTGGTTGTGCTTGACGGAAAAATCCTCGGCAAACCGAAAGATGAAAAAGAAGCTTTTGAAATGCTGAAATCCCTTTCGGGCAGAACCCACAGCGTGCTGACGGGCGTTTGTGCGTTAAAGGATAATGATAAAGTGTCTTTTTACGAAAAAACCGAGGTGGATTTTGCCGCTCTTACCGATAAGGAAATAGCGGATTACATAGCTACCAAAGATTGTTACGATAAAGCGGGCAGTTATGGCATACAAGGGTATGCTTCAAGGTTCATAACGGGAATAAAGGGTGACTATTTTAATGTTGTTGGGCTGCCGTTATGCAAAATATATGAAAAGATTTTAAAAAATGATTAAAAATTGATTGACATTTCGTGAATTTTATTGTAAATTTAGTATGTATATGTTACATATAACATTCGAAAGGGGAGCCAAAAATGGCAAAAAAGGTTATGACACCCGAAGAATATCAAGCTCGTGTTGACAAAAAAGTCAGCAGAAGAAAAATTTTCTTCGGAACATTTACAAAATCATTAGCGTTTTTCCTTGCAATCGCTATGGTCTACACTCTTGCAACGATTGCGTTCACTCCGACGGTAGCAACAGCTCCGACCGGTGGCAACAATGTTGAAACACCAACAGAAGATCCGTTTGCAGATATGGGCGATGATTCAAATACCGCAAACAATAGCGGCGCTTCAAACGGCGATTCAAATTCAGGCGATGCTTCAAACTCGGGCGACGCTTCGAATTCAGGTGACGCTTCAAACTCAGGCGGAAGTACAAGCACAGCAGCAGTATCAAAGGCAGATGCAGTAAAGCTTCTTAACGATGTAACAGCAGCAGCATCCAAGGGCGATTATTCTTGGAAGAGAAACTGCGCATACACACCTGACGGAGCTATTAATGTTGGCAGTGCAACAAACATACTTAACACACTTATCCAGGGCGTTGTAAAAGCAAACGATAACCCGAATGATGACGATGCAAACCTTGGCACAGTAGTAGGTAACTTTATCGGAATCGGTGACTTGGGCACAGATGTAAAGGGCGGCAAGCTTCCCGCAGAGGGCATGAGTGAAAAGCACCTTCTCAAAGCGATGACTCTTACAGAGGGCGATGTAGTAAAGTTTG
>CAMGDG010000029.1 GCA_946041635.1 uncultured Clostridia bacterium | reverse complement strand
TGGAAAAACTTTTAAACGAGGTTTGCGAGCTGTTTCCGTATAAATATTTCCATATTGGCGGCGACGAGGCGGCAAAGGGCCATAAAATCTGGGAAAAAGAGTGCCCCAAGTGCCAAAATGCCATGAAAGAAAACGGGCTGAAAAACGGAGAGGAATTGCAGGAGTATTTTATCAACAGAGTAAATAAAATGCTCAACGGTATGGGCAAAACCTGTATTGAGTGGAACGATGGCGTCGGTGATAAAACCGATGAAAATATTGTTTGCCATTATTGGATAAAGCGCAGTCCCGCGTGGCTCAAAAAAGAGGCGAGCAGAAGAAAATTGATTGTTTCTCCCACCTCGCATTTCTACTTTGATATGAGTTATGCCGCCGTTTCTCTTAAAAAGGTTTATAATTTCCTGCCGGAAAAAGTGGGGCTTGCAGGTCACAGGGACAGCATTCTCGGCTTGGAGTTTGAGTCATGGGCAGAGTGGATTACCGATGAGAGCGCATTGCAGTTCGCTCTTTATCCCCGTATCTTTGCCGTAGCAGAGAACGCCTGGACAGAGGATAACAAGAGAAATTATAAGGATTTTTATAAACGCCTTGATTTCTTTAAGGGTTATATGCGTGCAAAGGGCATAAACTATTCACGCCTTGAAAAGAAAAAGTTCTCTGTGAGAAACCGTTCCATCTATCATCTGGGAAAAATGGGACCGGAGTATAAATATAACGAAAAGTTTAAAGAAACGGAATAATTAAAACGGGTATTAAATATGACTTTGGCTAACTTACTATCGTTTTTGGCAGGTATCGGCTTGTTTCTGTTCGGAATCAAAACCATGGGTGACGGACTGGAATATGCCGCAGGCTCAAAAATGAAAAAAATCCTCGGAACACTTACAAAAAATAAATTCCTTGCCGTGGGTATGGGAGCGCTTGTAACAGCGCTTATTCAAAGCTCCTCCGCAACTACCGTTATGGTTGTGGGATTTGTTAATGCAGGGCTTATGAATCTTGCTCAGGCGGCAGGAGTAATAATGGGCGCAAATATCGGTACAACTATTACGAGCGTGCTCATTGCCATGAATTTGAGCGATGTTGCGCCTATTGCGATTTTTGCGGGTGTTTTTGCGTTCCTTTTTGCAAAAAAAGACATTGCTAAGCATATCGGTCAGACCGTAGCAGGCTTCGGTATGCTTTTCTGGGGTCTTTCTACTATGTCCACGGCTATGGAGCCCTTGCGTGATTCGCAGTTTTTCGTGTATTTTATGACAAATTTCAACAATCCTGTTGTAGGAATTCTCATAGGAGTTATACTGACTGCGGTTATTCAAAGCTCCTCTGCAAGTATCGGTATTTTGCAGGCGCTGGCTTTTCAGGGGCTCGTCCCGATTAACTTTGCCGTTTATGTAATTTACGGTCAGAATATCGGAACTGTGGTTACGGCTCTGCTTTCTTCAATGGCTTCAAAGACCAATTCAAAGCGAACTGCGGTTATCCATTTGCTTTTCAATGTTTTCGGCACAATCTTGTTCCTGCTTATAACTGCGTTTACACCGTATGTCAGCTTGCTTGAACGGATAAGTGACAGCGTGGCGGTGCAAATCTCTGCGGCGCATATTATATTTAATGTGGTAAGCACCGTGGTTATGTTCCCGTTTATAAATCAGCTTATCAAACTGTCATGTATCCTCGTTCCGGATAAAGAGCCGAAAGATACAAAGCTTGAATTTGAGTTTTATGATACAAGACTTCTCAGCACTCCGCCCGTTGCCGTTGAGCAAATCGGTAAAGAGGTTTTGAGAATGGCATATCTCGCACGGGACAATTTCGTTCGTGCTGCGGATGCGCTCATTAAATCGGATACAACCGAATGTCAGAAAGTTGATGAGGTCGAGGATGTAATTAACTTCCTGAATCACGAAATCACATCAAACCTTGTTAAAATCAACGCCCTTGATTTGGATTACACAGACGCAAAATATATCGGTCGCCTTTTCCATGTGGTGAACGATATAGAAAGAGTCGGCGACCACGCAATAAACCTGAGCGAAGCGGCGCAGGTTCGCAGTAAAGAAGGGCTAGACATTACCGACGAGGCTGTTGCGGAGCTTGAAAATATGAGAAAATGCGTTGTGGAGCTTCTGAACGGCTCAATCGAGGCGTTTAAAAAACAGGAACTCACCGAATCAGAGGCAAAACGCCTTAACACTCTTGAAAGCACAACAGACGACTTAAAAGAAAGATATGAAAATGCCCATATCGAGCGTCTTAACAAGAATAAGTGCGAAACCCGTTCGGGGCTTATGTTTGTAAATACGCTGATTGACTTTGAAAGAATAGGCGACCACGCAACGAATATTGCCTGGGCAGTGCGCAAAAAGCCCGACCGTGTTGTTAAAACAGACGCGGTAAACGCAGAATTTGCGTAAAATCAACAAAACAAAAAGCCGTACACAATCCAAACGGAAAGTGTACGGCTCATTTTTGTGTCAAATTATAATGCGTTTACAATATCTCTTGTATCTCTTGCAATAACAAGCTCCTCGTTGGTAGGCAGAACAAATACCTTAACCTTAGAGTCGGGAGTTGAAATTTCGCCCTCTTTGCCCTTAACAAGAGTGGAATTGTATTCTTCATCAATCTTAATGCCGAGATATGTAAGCTCTTTGCAAACGGTAGCTCTCATATCGTCCGCATTTTCACCGATACCGCCTGTGAATACAATTGCGTCAAGACCGTCCATAGCCGCTGTGAAAGCACCGATATACTTTTTGATTTCGTACATCTGAATACCTCTTGCAAGCCGGCATCTCTTGTCGCCGTTTGCGGCGGCTTCTTTAACATCACGGTCATCGGAGGAAAGTCCCGAAATACCGAGAACGCCTGATTTCTTGTTAAGAAGAGTGTCCATTTCCTTAACGGAGAAATTCTCTTTTTCCATAAGGAAAAGAACAACCGACGGGTCAATGGAGCCGCAGCGAGTACCCATAATCTCGCCGTCAAGGGGAGTAAGTCCCATTGTGGTATCAATAACCTTGCCGCCCTTAACAGCAGTAATTGATGAACCGTTGCCCAAGTGGCAGGTAACAATCTTCAAATCCTCAATATTTTTGCCCATAACCTCTGCACATCTTCCGCTAACGAAACGGTGAGATGTTCCGTGGAAGCCGTAACGGCGGATTTGATATTTTTCGTAATATTCATAAGGAATCGGGAAAATATAAGCCTCAGGCGGCATGGTGCTGTGGAAAGCGTTGTCGAACACCGCAACCTGGGGAACATCCTTTCCGAAAAGCTCAATACTTGCATTGATACCCTGAATGTGAGCGGGATTGTGAAGGGGAGCAAGGTCGCAAAGACTGCGAATACCTTCAATTACCTCGTCGTCAATCAGTACGCTCTTGTTAAACAGCGCACCGCCCTGAACAACACGGTGACCTACTGCGGTAATTTCGCTTATGTCGTCAATTACCTTGTATTCGCCCTCGGTAAGAACCTTTTTCACCTCGGCAAAAGCCTCTGTGTGGTTCTTCATGGGAACCTTTTCTTCAATCTTTTTGCCGTCAGGCGTTTTGAAGCTTATCAAAGAGTCGGGAGAACCTACTCTTTCACAAATACCCTTTGCGATTACGCTCTCATCAGTCATATCAATAAGCTGATATTTAAGTGAGGAGCTTCCTGCGTTAATAACGAGAATTTTCATTTTTATCCTCCATACTTTCAAAATTTGCTTGAAGTAAATTTATTACTGTATTATTATATACTTGTATTCGGTTAATTTCAAGAGTTATTATATATTTAGCGAGGATATATTTATGTCTGTAATAGGAATTGTGTGCGAATTTAACCCTTTTCACAACGGCCACAAGTATTTAATCGACAGCGTAAAAAAATCGCCTGACGATATTGCGGTTGCGGTTATGAGCGGGAATTTTGTTCAAAGGGCAGAGCCTGCGCTGTTTCCGAAAGAAATACGCATAAAAGCGGCATTGTCCTGCGGTGTTGATATTGTGTTGGAATTGCCCTTTCTGTATGCAACTGCATCGGCGGAGATTTTTGCGGAAAACGCCGTGAGAATTCTTAATGCTTTCGGATGCGAAAAAATCGCCTTCGGTGCTGAAAACACGGAGCTTTCCCTTCTTGAAAAAGCCGTTGATGTAATTTGTGCGCCGGAATTTGATGAAGAGCTTAAAAACGAACTTTCAAAAGGGGTAAGTTACCCTGCGGCAAGGCAGGCGGCGTTTGATAAATACGGTGTTGAGTGCGATATTTCTCTCCCTAACAATATCTTGGCTATTGAGTATTTAAAGGCTGTAAAAAAACTCGATTCCCGCCTTATTCCGACAGCGGTCAACCGAATCGGGGCAGGGTATAACGACGATTTTGCCCTTGGGGATTTCGCCTCTGCTACTCATATCAGAAATCTTATTGAAAAAGGCGAGAGCTATCAAAAACTTGTGCCTGAAAACACTTTGGGGATTTACGAAAATACAATAAAATCAGGAAATTCAGTTTCACGCCGTAACTATAATATTGCCGTTATGTCGCTTTTGAGGGGACGGCTTGACGACTGTTGGTCGCAAATCGCCAATATGGCAGAGGGACTTGATAACCGTATTAAAACGGCGATAATTAACTGTAATTCATTAAATGAGATTTACGACAGCGCAAAAACAAAAAGATTTACACATTCAAGAGTAAGGCGTGCCGTGCTTTCGGCGGCGCTGGGCGTAACAGAAACGGATATGTCAATCAAAGCGCCGTATTGCCGCCTTTTAGGCTTTAATAGAGAAGCTTCCGAAATGCTGGGCGGTTTGGCAAAATCCTCTAAACTTCCGTTTGTAACAAGCTTCTCCGATATTTTAAAAGCCGATTCTTCCGATGTGAAAAGAGTTTTTGAGTTTGAAAACAAATCAAGCAATATCTATAATCTGTTTTTGCAAAATACGGTTAAAGCGTCAACCGAAATGACATATATGCCGATTAAAATGAATTAACTTGCAGGAAATCTTGCAAAATGCTTGATTTTTTTCGATAAAAATAGTATATTTATTCTGTTGAATTTTTGTGCACGGAGTTGTTGAAAGTGAAAAATTTTATCCTTTCAAAAGCGGATATAAATCAAAAAAAGATGTCAAAGGGGCATAAGAAGCTTGCTCAATATATTGCCGAGAACTATGATAAGGCGGCATTTATGACTGCGTCAAAATTAGGCGAAAAAGTGGGAGTGAGCGAATCCACCGTTGTGCGTTTTGCAACGGAAATGGGCTTTAAGGGGTATCCTGAGCTTCAAAAAGAGCTTCAACAGATGATAAAATCAAAGCTTACCGCCGTTCAGCGTATGGAGGTTTCAAGTACGCTTATAGGCGAGCACGGTGCTATCCAAAAGGTGCTGACAGGTGATATGGAGCTTATACGGGACACTCTTGAAAATGTATCCGAAAGTGAATTTTCAAAAGCGGTTGAAACAATAAACAACGCTAAAAGAATATATATCTTGGGCGTGAGAAGCTCTGCCGCTCTGGCAAGCTTTTTGTATTTTTATTTTAATCCCGTGTTTGAAAATGTGGTGCTTGTAGATACATCAAGCGCAAGCGAAATGTTTGAGCAGATGTTCAGAATAAGTGAGGATGATGTTTGCGTAGCAATAAGCTTCCCCCGATATTCAAAGCAGACAATAAACGCACTCAGATTTATAAACGACAGAGGAACAAAAATAATCGCTCTGACCGATTCCGCCGATTCTCCCATTGCGGAATATGCCGATACACTTCTTGTTGCCAAAAGCGATATGGTTTCTGTTGTGGACAGTCTTGTGGCTCCTTTAAGTCTTATCAACGCATTGATTGTTGCAGTAACTTTCAGCAAAAGAGATGAGGTCTATAATAACTTCAACAAGCTTGAAAGTATATGGGACGAATATCAGGTCTATGATAAGTCCGACGGTGGCGATAATGAGTAAAAAAGTAATAGTTGCGGGCGCAGGTGCGGCAGGCACAATGGCGGCAGGTGCTGCGGCGGAAAACGGTGCGGATGTGTTACTGCTTGAACGCAACGAAAAAATTGCCCGCAAGGTAATGATTACAGGCAAGGGCAGATGTAACGTTACGAACAACGCAGGGGATATTCAGTCGATGATTTCAAATATTCCCGGCAACGGAAGATTTCTATACGGCGCATTTTCCGCTTTTGATTATAACGACACAATAGATTTTTTTGAAAAACTGGGCGTGCCCTTAAAGACGGAACGGGGCAACCGTGTGTTTCCCGTAAGCGACAAAGCGGTTGATATTGTAGATGCTCTTAACCGCTATATTACAGACGGGGGAGTTAAACGAAAAACGGCTCGTGTCGTCGATTTGATTATGAAAAACGGCGCTGTTATCGGTGTAAAGACCGACAACGGAGATACTTTTCACGCCGACGCCGTGATTGTTGCAACAGGGGGCTTGTCTTATCCGAAAACAGGCTCCACGGGTGACGGATATGAGCTTGCAAAGTCGGTCGGTCATACGGTAACACCGTTAAGACCGTCACTTTCAGCGCTTAAATGCCGAGAGGGCATATGCAGTGAATGTATGGGGCTTTCTCTTAAAAATGTTGCAATCAGGGTTGTTGACAATAAAACCAAAAAAGAAATATACAGTGATTTCGGCGAAATGCTTTTTACCCATTTCGGTGTGTCGGGACCTATGATACTCTCTGCAAGCGCCCATATGCGTGAGCTGACTGTGGAAAGGTACAGTATTTATATCGACTTAAAACCTGCTCTTACTTATGAAAAGCTTGATGAACGGATTTTGCGTGATTTATCTCAAAACAGCAATAAATCAATATCAAATATTTTGTCGCTTTTGCTGCCTAAATCAATGATTTCACCCATTTTGCGTTTATCCCATATTAAACCCTCGCAAAAGGCAAATCAGTTGACAAAGGAAATGAGAAAAGAGCTTGTGGATACCGTAAAATCCGTAAAGCTTACCGTTATGGATTTTAACGATATTTCCGAAGCGATAGTCACTTCCGGCGGAATAAAAATAAACGAAATCAACCCGAAAACAATGGAAAGCAAAATCTGCCGAGGGCTGTATTTTGCAGGCGAGGTAATAGATTGCGACGGCTATACGGGTGGATTTAATTTGCAAATAGCCTTTTCAACAGGTCACCTTGCAGGTATGTCTGCAAGCCAACAGTAAAGGAGAAAATTATGATAAATGTTGCGATTGACGGTCCTGCGGGAGCAGGAAAAAGTACGGTTGCCCGTGCGGCGGCAAAGGAATTGGGATATATTTATGTTGATACGGGAGCGTTATACAGAGCGGTAGGCGTTTACGGGCTAAGACACGGTATCCCCACCGATAACGGCGAGAAAATTTCGGCAATACTTCCCGAAATAAAGGTTGAACTTAATTTCATTGACGGTGTTCAGCATGTTTTTTTAAACGGTGATGATGTTTCCGAAGAAATAAGATTGCCCGAGGCTTCCATGGCGGCGTCGAATGTTTCCGCAATTCCCTTAGTGCGTGCCTTTTTGTTTGATTTACAGCGTGAAATCGCCGCAAAAAACAATTGTATTATGGACGGCAGAGATATAGGCACGGTTGTCTTGCCCGATGCAAAGGTGAAAATTTTTCTCACTGCGGACGATGAAGAAAGAGCAATGAGAAGATATAAAGAGTTAAAAGAAAAAGGCAGTAATGTTTCCTTTCAGGAGGTTCTCGACGATTTGAGAGTGCGGGATTATAACGATTCCCACCGTGAAATTGCGCCTTTAAAGCCTGCCGAGGATTCCGTAACGGTGAATACAACCGGTATGAATTTGGAGGAGTCGGTAGAAAAAATTGTAAGCATCATTAAGGAGAAAATGTAATGTCTGTCAGCGTAAAATATGATTACAACAAATTCAAAAATTATAAAATGATGGATTACATCAGACCTTTTGGTAAAGCATTCTGCAAAACATACTATAAGGTTGAATTTGAGGGCACGGAAAATCTTGACCGTAAAGGCGGATTTATAATCGCTCCGAATCATGTTACGGAGTTTGACCCGCTTTTTATCGCAATGGCGTCTGAAAAAAAGTTCCACTATATTGCAAAGTATGAGCTTTTTGAAAATCCCGTGTTGAATAAAGCCATTACCCATCTTAACGGCTTCCCGATTGTAAGGGGAAAGGGCGATATGACAGCGATTAACTATGCCGTTGAGCTTATACGCAGGGGAGAGGTTCTCTGCATTTTCCCCGAAGGCACACGCTCTCCCGACGGTACTCCCCAAAGAGCCAAATCGGGTGTGGGATATATGGCAAGGCAAACGGGTGCAGATGTGGTTCCCGTTGCAATTTATATGGAAAATAAGGACAAAAAAGGCTCAAAGGTTATTGTTAAATTCGGCAAGGCTATTAAGAACAGCGATATGGGCTTTACCGACGGGGGCAAAACAAAAGAAAACAAAGCCGCCGCCGCAATGATAATGGACGAGATTATCCGTCTTTGGGAGGATTGTAAGTGCAGATAACTCTTGCAAAAACCGCAGGCTTCTGTTTCGGCGTAAACCGTGCCGTTACAATGCTTTATGACCTTGTGAACGACGGCGTAAAGGTTTCAACGCTGGGGCCTATTATACACAATCCCCAGGTTATTTCCGATTTGGAGAGCCGGGGAGTAAAAATACTTGAAAGTGCCGAAAGCGCTTCTCCCGATGCTAAAATCGTTATCCGCACTCACGGAGTGGAAAAAGATGTTTTGTCTTTTTGCGAAGAAAAGCATTTTGATTATATCGACGCCACTTGCCCCTTTGTGAAAAAAATACATAAAATCGTTAATGAAAACTCAAAGCCCGATTTGCCTGTTTTAATTGCCGGTGACAAAAATCACCCCGAGGTTGTGGGTATAAAAAGCTATTGTAAGGGCAAATGCTATGTGTTTAATTCCGCAGCGGAACTTGACAGTATTTTCAATAATGTCGATTTTGATGAAAAAAATCCCTTTATTGTCGTTTCCCAAACAACTTTCAGCACAAAAGAATGGGAAAAATGTGTAAAAAAAATAAAAATACTATATACAAACGCATTTATTTTTGATACAATATGTAATGCGACCGAAGAAAGACAGGCAGAAGCCTTGTTATTATCTCAAAAAAATGATATAATGATAATAATAGGCGGTAGGACAAGTTCAAACACGGCAAAGCTCAAAGCCGTTTGCGAGCCCAACTGCCCGACTTATTTGATTGAAACCGCAAAAGAACTTTTGGACATAGACTTTTGCGGCGTCAACTCAATAGGCGTTACTGCGGGTGCTTCAACACCTGACGGTATAATTAAGGAGGTACTAAAAACCATGTCCGAAATTTTAGAAAATGTAAACCCGATCGACGAGAGCGTCAATGCGGTATCAAGTGAAAAGGAGGAAACCGCAGGCTTTGCCGAGATGCTTGAGGAATCGTTAAATAATATGAGCTCCGACCAGAATGTTGTCGGAACTGTTGTCGGTTTCACCGCAACCGAGATTCAGGTTGAGATTGCCGGCAGAAAGCACGCAGGCTATGTTCCCTTTGATGAGTACAGCGACGATCCGTCTGCCGATCCCAAAGCAGAGCTTAAAATCGGCGATGAATTAAAGCTCCGTATCATGAAAACCAACGATATGGAAGGCACAATCAAGCTTTCCAAGCGCCTTTATGACAGAGGTGCTGTTTGGGAGTCTCTTGAAGCTGACGACGCGGTTCACGAGGGCGTTGTAACAGGTATAGCAGGCGATAACAAGGGCTTGTTCGTACAGAGCGGCGGAATTAAGGTGTTTATCCCTGCTTCACTTGCAAAGGCAAGAAGAAGCGATTCTCTTGAAGATATGCTCAAAACCAAGGTTGAATTCAAGATTATCGAAGTTAACAAGCAGAGAAGAAAGGTTGTAGGCTCAATCCGTGAGGTCGTTGCCGCAAAGCGCAAAGAGGTTGAGGATGCATTCTGGGCAAATGTTGCCGTGGGCAATGTTTATACAGGAACAGTAAGAAGCCTTACAAACTACGGTGCATTTGTAGATTTGGGCGGCGTTGACGGTATGATACATATTTCAGAGCTTTCCTGGACAAGAATCAAGCATCCGTCAGAGATTGTCAAGGTTGGCGATACCGTTGAGGTATATGTAAAAGAGCTTGACAGAGAAAACAAAAAGATTTCTCTCGGCTATAAAAAGGTTGAAGATAATCCTTGGGAGATACTTCGCCGTGATTACCCCGTTGACAGCGAGGTTGAGTGTCAGGTTGTAAGCCTTACATCTTTTGGCGCTTTTGCACGCATTATCCCCGGCGTTGACGGTCTTATCCACATTTCACAGATTTCATATAAGCACATCGGCACTCCTGCCGAGGCTCTTAAAGTCGGTGATGTAGTTAAGGCAAAGATTATGGAGATTGACTTTGATAAGAAAAGAGTCAGCCTTTCAATAAAGGCTCTCCTTGATCCTCCCGCAGCGGAAGAAGCAGTTGAAGCTCCCGCAGAAGAGCCTGTTGCCGAGGAAGCTCCTGTTGAGGAAGCTCCCGCAGAGGAAACAGCGTCTGTTGAGGAATAATCTTTAATATACGGCATTAGGCCGAAACAGCAATATTGCAGGTCAGATGGTGCCAGGCATCGTCTGACCTTTTTTAATGAGGTGTTAATTATGAAAAAGGGAATAGCAGTTTTATCAGGTATTACAGCGGCGGCAGGTGCGGCTTTGGGGACTGCGGCAGTTTATTGCAAGAAAAAAGATATTTGTCCGCGCTGTGAAATAAAAAAAGCGATTGCAAAAACGCAAATTCATTATACAAAGGACGAGATGTATAATAACGGCACTTGTCTTGTACCGCCAATGGGATGGTCAAGCTGGAATATATTCAGAAATAAAATTGACGAAAATGTTATCTTAGGCATAGCAAAGGCTGTAAAAGAAAGCGGACTTGCAGATGCAGGATATGTCTATATAAATCTTGATGACTGCTGGCAGTCCTCAATGCGTGACGAAAACGGTAAATTGCAGGGCGACTTAACCACTTTCCCTCACGGTATAAAATGGCTCGTTGAGGAGGTAAATAAACTGGGCTTAAAGCTTGGTATTTACTCTTCAAACGGTACGCTTACCTGCGAGGATTTGCCTGCTTCGCTTTATAAGGAGCGTATTGACGCCGAAACCTTTGCAGAGTGGGGAGTGGAGTATTTTAAATATGACTTTTGCCATAATGTACCCCTGCCCACAGCGGCACCGTATATTGACAGCATAACCGTCGGAGGCGGAGCTGTTGAGGGCGAAACCGTATATCCTGCGTCGGGTGCGATTTTGTCGGGAGAGGCAAAGCTTGTCAATGAAGACAACGGAAATTCCTATGTAAAGGGCTTGTGCAGTGCCATAGGTGCAGTTGAGTTTACAGGCGTTTTAGTACCTGAGGACGGCGAGTATGTTTTGACGCTTGTAATGAGAAAAAGCGACAGTAATGAAAAATTCTGCGTTCTTACCGTGAACGGCGAGGACAAATACGAATTGCTTATTCCCGAAACAAAGGCATTTTCCCGTGAGGGCAGACAACAGCTCATAGTAAAGCTTAAAAAAGGCGAAAACACCGTAAAAATTACCAATCCCGTCGGTTCGCCGATGGACAGTGCCGCAATGCAGTATGAAAAAATGGGCAGAGAATTAAAGCGTGCAACAAAGCTTTATGCGGAAAAAAATAACTGCCCCGAAAAACCCATACTGTTCTCAATATGCGAATGGGGCAAAAATAGGCCTTGGAAATGGGGCGGAAAAGCGGGCAATATTTGGCGCACAACGCCCGACATTGCTGCTTTCTGGGCTTCGGTTGTAGGAATTTACGAGGTAAATGTACGGCTTAATAAATACGCACAGCCCGGCGCATTTAATGATCCCGATATGCTTGAAGTGGGCAACGGGAAGCTCACCTATGAGGAAAATAAATCACACTTCACTTTGTGGGCAATGATGGCAGCTCCTCTTATTCTCGGAAATGATATTAGAGATTTTATTAAGAGCGACGGCACAGTTGATTCCGACAATAAAATCCTTAAAATTCTCACAAATAAAGATGTCATTGATATTGACCGGGATAAATTAGGCGTTCAGTGTGTAAGAATTAAGACAAACGGCTTAACCGATGTCCTCGTAAAACCCTTGGAAAACAACGAGGCGGCAGTTTGCTTCTTCAATAAAGGCCCTGTCAAGGTGAATATGAGCTGTAATATTTCCGATTTACATAATGTGGTTGAGGTAACCTTGCCGAAAGCCGAAAAATACACATGCAAGGAGCTTTGGGAAAAAACCGAAGAAACTGTAACGGACAGTATTTCGGCAGAGGTTGAGTCACACGGCGTTAAGATTTTCAGAGTGTCGGCTGTACAGTAATTTATCTTTAATTTCAAATATTAAAAAGACAATAAATGATAAAAAGTACCAGCAGACGGAAAACGGCAGGGAAATTTGCCCTAACAGATTTAAAGGAACATCTGAATAGTCCCAAACATCTAAAAGAAAAATTCTGTTAACAATAATTCCCACCGTAAATTCAAGCAAAGTAATCGTAGTGCTTCCTGCGGCGGCTCTTATGAATATTGAGGTACATTTAATCGCTTCGTTTATTATATACAGCGACAGCAATGCCGAGCCTCCCGTTATAATCATTGACCAGTGAGTATAACCGCGAAAAAGTATTTCAATAAGGCCGTAGCCTATTCCTCCCACAATAAAATGTATTAAATATGTTGTAGTTTTTTTCATAAAATATCACCCTGTTACATTATTACCCAAAGCACATTTTCTTATTATTTCATAAAATGTATGGGGTGATATTTGTGAAAAGTAATTTTTCCCGAAAAAGGAATAAAAAACCGTTTATTGCTTTTCTTTGCGTGCTTTTGTCGCTGTTAATGGTGTTCGTTTATGTGTTTGAAGTCAGAGCCTTGCCCGTGATAAAAGAGGTTGCGGCGTCGCAGGCGGAAAATGTTGCTACCAATGTAATCGAAAACGCTATAATTCAGGTTTTGGAGGAGAACCATGTTACATATTCCTCTCTTGTTGATGTTGAAAAGGACTCCTCCGGCAGAATAACCGCCATTAAAGCCGATACTGTTGAGATGAATATCTTAAAAAGTAAAATCAGCAGCGAGGTTTCAAAGAAAATCCTTGAAATGGACAGCCGTGAAATAAGAATACCTCTCGGCACAATGCTCGGAACAGGTATGTTTTCGGGCAAAGGACCTAAAATCCGAATGAGCGTAACTCTTTCAAGCAATATTAATTCGTCAATCGACAATAAGTTTTCATCGGCGGGAATAAACCAAACGCTTCATGAAATAATTGTAAATATAACTGCGGCAATATTTGTCGTAATGCCGGGCACTCGTACCACGGCACAGGTTAACACAAACTTTTGTGTTGCACAAACAGTAATCATCGGAACGGTTCCCGAAACCTTTGCGGAATTACAGAAACAGGGTGTAAACAATAATGAGTGATTTTGAACAGAAAAAACAAAGAGCAGAACAGCTGCGGCGTGAACTCAATCATCACATTTACCGCTATTATGTGGAAAATGAAAATGATATTGAGGACTATGAGTATGATATGCTCATGCGTGAGCTTGACTCAATCGAAAAGGAGTATCCCGAGCTTTTGGCACCCGATTCACCCACACACCGTGTAGGCGGTCAGGCTGACGGTCAGTTTGAAAAGGTGGTGCATACTGTTCGTATGGAGAGCTTGCAGGACGCTTTCAGCCACGGAGAGGTGGAGGATTTTGACAGGCGTGTTCACGAAAACTTTTTAGATGTAACATATGTAGTTGAGCCTAAAATTGACGGACTCTCTGTTTCTCTTGAATATACAAACGGAGTGTTTACAAGGGGTTCTACCCGTGGCGACGGCATAGAAGGCGAGGATATAACCGCAAATCTGCGTACCGTAAAATCAATTCCGTTACGCCTTAAAACCGACCTGCCCTTTATTGAGGTAAGGGGAGAGGTGTATATGCCCCGTGAGGTGTTTTTTGAAATAGTCGAAAAGCAGGAGTTAAACGGCGAAAAGCCCTTTAAAAATCCCCGTAATGCGGCGGCAGGCAGTTTAAGGCAGAAAAATCCCAAAATAACCGCCGAGAGAAAGCTTGATATTTTTGTGTTTAACATTCAGCAAATCGACGGCGCGGAAATAACAGGTCATTATCAGTCACTTGAATACTTAAAGGAATTGGGGTTCAAAACCGTTCCGTTTTTCCGTAAATTCAATAATATAAAAGACGCTCTCGGTGAAATAGAGCGTATAGGCGATATAAGATATACCTTGCCCTTTGATATTGACGGTGCAGTTGTTAAGGTGGATAGTTTTGCTCAGCGTGAAACAATAGGCAGTACGGCAAAATTTCCCCGTTGGGCGATTGCATATAAATATCCCCCCGAGGAAAAGGAAACAACTCTTGTTGATATTGAAATCAATGTGGGGAGAACAGGTGTTCTCACTCCCACCGCTGTTTTTGAACCTGTACTTGTCGCCGGTTCAACAGTCAGCCGTGCAACACTTCATAATGAGGATTTTATTAAAGAAAAGGGTATCAGAATAGGCGATACCGTAATAATCAGAAAAGCAGGGGATATTATCCCCGAGGTGCTTTCAGTTGTCAAGCATTGTGATAATTCAAGGGATTATGAGATGCCTAAATTCTGCCCGTCATGTGGCTCCCGAGTGTTCCGTGAAGAGGGAGAGGCGGCAATCCGCTGTGATAATCCCGACTGCCCCGCACAACTTTTGCGAGTTCTTATCCATTTTTGCTCCCGTGATGCTATGGATATTGAAGGGTTGGGCGACGCCGTTCTTGAAACCTTTTTAAAGGTGGGGTTAATCGGCAAGATTTCCGATATTTATCGTCTGGACTATGAAAAAATCGCCGCACTTGACGGAATGGGTCAGAAAAGCGCCGATAATTTGAAAAAAGCAGTTGAAAAATCAAAGGAAAACGATTTGTCAAAGCTGTTATTTGCATTCGGTATCCGCCATATCGGTCAAAAGGCTTCAAAATTGCTTTCAGATCACTTTTTAACACTTGATAACATAATTTCCGCTACAAAAGAAGAAATATTAAATATCGATGGATTTGGCGAAATAATGGCTGATTCAGTCGTTGAGTTTTTCTCACTCGAACAGACAAAACAGATGATTGATGAGCTTAAAACCTTCGGCTTAAATATGGACAGTCAGCGAGAAATTAAAGATAATCGATTTGAGGGAATGACCTTTGTGCTTACAGGTACGCTTACAAATTTCACCCGCAATGAGGCTCAGGAGATAATCGAGTCCTACGGCGGAAAAGCCGCATCTTCCGTATCAAAGAAAACAACTTATGTTCTGGCAGGCGAGGCGGCAGGCTCAAAACTTCAAAAAGCCACCGACTTAGGCGTAACAATCATCACCGAACAACAGTTCGCCGAAATGATAAAATAGTAATATTATTTGGTAGGGCGGGGGCTCGCTCCCGCCGAAAAATTACATAAAAACTTACGGCGCCGTCGTAGGGGCGATTCACGAATCGCCCGCAAAATCTCGTGAAAACAAATTGAAAACGAGTAGGACGGGGGCTTGCCCCCGCCGTTGAATTTACCATAAACCGATTACGGCGGGAGCAAGCATTACTCGCCTGCCGGCTCAGGCAGCGCTTCTGCTCATTTCATTCGCAGAGGTGTCCGCCGGACACCCGCGCCCCCGCCCTACCGGTAATCATAAAATTTTATAATAACTCGTAGGGGCGATTCACGTGTCAAGAGTAACATGGTATACACCTGTGTAAGGACATG
>CAMGDG010000028.1 GCA_946041635.1 uncultured Clostridia bacterium | reverse complement strand
TGACTGTGGGAAGTGAGGTCGGTCTCAGAATTGACCAGACTTTAACCCAGGATGCTACCGGTACAATGGCGTATCTTGAATTGGAAGCAATGGGAATTGACCAGGTAAAAACGGAGCTTTCCGTAGCTTATATCGACCACAATACATTGCAGACAGGCTTTGAAAATGCTGATGACCACAGATTTATTCAAAGCGTTGCCAAAAAACGCGGAATTCGCTTTTCTCGCCCCGGTAACGGCATTTGCCATCAGGTTCACCTTGAAAGATTCGGCAAACCCGGTAAAACTCTTATAGGTTCAGACAGCCACACCCCCACAGGCGGCGGTATCGGAATGCTTGCAATGGGCGCAGGCGGTCTTGATGTTGCTGTTGCAATGGGCGGCGGAACATACTATATAACAATGCCTAAGATGGTAAGAGTGAATCTTACAGGCAAATTAAGCCCTTGGGTTGCGGCAAAAGATGTTATTCTTGAAGTGCTACGCATAATGACCGTTAAGGGCGGCGTCGGCAAAATAATAGAATACGGCGGCGAGGGCGTTAAAACGCTTTCTGTACCGGAAAGAGCAACTATCACCAATATGGGAGCGGAATTGGGTGCAACAACATCCGTATTCCCCTCTGATGAAATTACAAAAGCATTCCTCAAAGCTCAGGGCAGAGAGGAAGATTGGATTGAATTAAAAGCAGACGATGATGCAGTATATGACGAGGTAATTGATATTGACCTTTCTTCCCTTGCCCCCATGGCGGCTATGCCCCATATGCCTGACAGGGTAAAATCCGTAACCGAAATCGGTGAGATTAAGGTTGACCAGGTTTGCATTGGCTCATGTACAAATTCATCACTTCTTGATATGATGAAGGTTGCGGCAATTCTTAAAGGAAAAACCGTTCATCCTTCTGTAAGTCTTTCGATTGCTCCCGGATCAAAGCAAGTTCTCAATATGATTTCAAAAAACGGTGCGCTTGCCGATATGATTGATGCCGGCGCAAGAATTCTTGAAAGTGCTTGCGGTCCTTGCATAGGTATGGGTCAGTCGCCTAATTCTGCCGGAGTGTCTTTGAGAACATTTAACAGAAACTTTGAAGGCCGTTCAGGTACTGCCGATGCAGGAATATACCTTGTAAGCCCCGAAGTTGCTGCGGCATCTGCCCTTACGGGAGTACTTACCGACCCCAGAACTCTCGGCGATTTTCCCGAAATTAAATTGCCCGACGAGTTTATAATCAATGATAATATGGTGGCTTTACCCGCTTCTCCCGAAGAGGCAAAAAATGTTGAGGTTATGTACGGCCCTAACATAAAGCCATTCCCTTCAAGCGAACCTATGGAGGACGATATTACGGCAAAAGCCGTTCTTAAAGTCGGAGACGATATAACAACCGACCATATTATGCCTGCGGGAGCAAAAATACTCCCCTACCGTTCAAATATTCCCTATCTTTCACAGTTTTGCTTTGGAGTATGTGATAAAGAGTTCCCCGAAAGAATTAAAAAAGAGGGTAAGGGAATTATCATTGGCGGTGCTAACTACGGTCAAGGCTCGTCGAGAGAGCATGCGGCGCTTGTGCCACTTTATCTCGGCGTTAAGGCTGTTATCACTAAGTCATTTGCAAGAATTCACTGTGCGAACCTTATAAACGCAGGTATTCTCCCCTTAAATTTCCAAAATCCCGATGATTATGACAGAATTGACCAAGGCGATGAGTTAAGTCTTATCGGTATTAAGAATGCTATTATATCAAATATGCCTGCAAAGCTTGTAAATATCACTAAAAATGAAGAATACACGCTGAAATATGACCTTTCTCAGCGTCAGAAGGATATTATCCTTGCAGGCGGACTTTTAAACTACACAAAACAATCATTTTAAGGAGTTATAAATATGGAATCACAGATAAAAGAGGCTGTCAGTAAGTTTGAAGCTCTTATAAGAGAACAACTTGCGAGAAATGAAAAAATCAAGGCTGAAAAAGACTTTGTTGACTACGAAAAGCTTGATAAAATCATTATCGGCGTATGCGGCGGTGACGGAATAGGTCCGATTATTACAAAGGAATCGGCGAGAGTTCTTGAATATATGCTTGCCGATGAGGTTAAAAGCGGAAGAATTGAGTTTAAGTATATTGACGGACTTACCATTGAAAACCGTGTTGCCGTTATGAAGGCAATTCCCGATGATGTACTCGCCCAGCTTAAAGAGTGCCATGTAATTTTAAAAGGCCCCACAACAACACCTCAGGCAGGCGACCCGTGGCCGAATATTGAAAGTGCAAATGTGGCAATGAGAAAAGAGCTTGACCTTTTTGCCAATGTTCGTCCCGTTAAAGTTCCCGATCAGGGAATTGACTGGACTTTCTTCCGTGAAAACACAGAGGGCGCATATGCTGTCGGCTCAAAGGGCGTTAATGTTACAGAAGACCTTGCAATGGACTTTGTTGTTACAACAAGCGAAGGCTCTGAGAGAATTGCAAGAATCGCATATGATTATGCTAAGAGAAACGGAAAAGAGAGAGTTTCAATTATCAATAAGGCTAATGTAATTAAAACGACTGACGGTAAATTCCTCCGCATTTGCAAGAAGGTCGGCGAAGAATACCCCGAAATCATTACCGATGAGTGGTATGTTGATATTACAACTGCAAAGCTTATAGATGAAAAGAGAAGAAAAGATTTTAAAGTGTTTATTCTTCCCAATCTTTACGGTGACATAATTACTGACGAAGCCGCCGAATTTCAAGGCGGCGTAGGAACAGCAGGCAGTGCGAACCTTGGAAAACGCTATGCAATGTTTGAGGCAATTCATGGTTCTGCCCCCCGTATGATTAGAGAAGGAAGAGGTCAGTATGCAGACCCGTGCTCAATGCTTCGTGCAACAGTAATGCTCCTATCTCACATCGGAAAGCAGAAAGAAGCAGATTTGCTTGAACGCGCACTTGATATTTGTATGCTTGAAGAAAAGAAATTGGTAATCACCGGCCGTTCAGACGGGGCTACATGCAGCGAATTCGGCGATTATGTAATGGAAACTGTGAAGAAGCTTTCATAAGAGGTGAAAAACATGGGAAGAAATGATGGTGTGTCAATTTCTGTCATAAAACGCCTCCCCCGTTATTACAGATTTTTAGGCGAATTAAAAGAAAACGGAGCTGTTCGTATTTCTTCAAAGGACCTTTCTGAAAAAATGGGATTTACCGCGTCACAGATAAGACAGGATTTGAATTGCTTCGGCGGATTCGGCCAACAGGGATATGGATATAATATCGAAAGCCTATATGAGGAAATAGGGAAAATATTAGGTGTAAATAATAACAGAAAAGCAATACTTGTAGGTGCAGGTAATCTGGGCAAGGCAGTAGCACTGCATATGTCCTTTGAAGCAAGAGGATTTAACCTTATCGGGGTGTTTGACCGCAATCAGGCGCTCACCGGTCAGATGCTGAGAGGAATACCTATAAGGCATATTGACGGATTGTTTAATTTTTGCCGTGATAACTCCCCTACCGTTGCCGTACTTTGTATTCCGAGTTCAGCGGCAGAAGTGCTGGCACCTCAATTGGTTGATTTGGGAATTAAGGGCTTTTGGAATTTCAGCCACTATGATATTGCCGCAAATTATCCCAATGTTGCAGTTGAAAATGTCCATTTAAGCGACAGCCTTATGACTTTAAGTTATCATGTAAGCAATTTAGAGTGAAAAACAAAAAATCCGACCGATTGGCCGGATTTTTTTATATGCTTTTTAGTTTTTTAAGACATTCGGGACAAATTTTTGCGCCTTTAAAGTCTGTTAAATCTTCACGGTTGTCGCAAAAAACGCAAGATGGATGAAATCTCTTTAAAATAATGGAATCTTCGTTATAAAAAAATTCAAGTGTGAGTTTTTCATCGTCTTTTGCTTTGAAAATATCTGTGAGTAAATTCTTGGGTATTACAATTCTTCCGTTACTGTCAACAGGTCTGACAATCAGTGCAGATTTCATCAAAATCACCGCTTTCCGTGCATAATA
This sequence comes from uncultured Clostridia bacterium, assembly GCA_946041635.1. Classification (GTDB taxonomy): domain Bacteria; phylum Bacillota; class Clostridia; order Oscillospirales; family Acutalibacteraceae; genus Fimenecus. Next base: position 12,528 of record CAMGDG010000028.1, on the reverse strand, counting down.
TACCATAAAATGACATTTTTGTCAACTAAGGACATACACAGAAAGCGGTTTTTAGACATATATTGTTATTTAAAATACTTTACTGCCGACTCAAACATCTTCATATCATACTCACCGAGAACATTTTTATAAAGTCCGTTGCCGATACGCTCGGAGTGTCCCATTTTTCCGAGAACTCTGCCGTCGGGTGAAGTTATGCCCTCAATAGCGTATGCTGAATTGTTGGGATTAAACCGAATATCATCAGTAGGTTCGCCGTTCAAATCTACATACTGTGTGGCGATTTGACCGTTTTGCGCAAGCTTGTTTACAAGCTGATCACTGCAAAGGAAGCGTCCTTCACCGTGGGAAATAGGCACGGTGTAAACATCGCCAACCTGAGTAGCGGCGAGCCACGGAGACTTGTTTGACGCTATTCGTGTGCGTACAAGTCTGGACTGATGGCGACCGATGGTATTAAATGTAAGCGTAGGACAGTTTTCATCTGTATCAATAATCTTGCCGTAGGGCACAAGACCAAGCTTAATTAGCGCTTGGAAACCGTTACAGATACCGCACATAAGTCCGTCTCTATTTTCAAGTAAAGCTGTAACTTCTTCCTTAATTTCGGGATTTCTGAAGAAGGCTGTTATAAACTTACCTGAACCGTCCGGCTCGTCACCGCCTGAAAATCCGCCGGGAATAAATATAATTTGAGCGTCCTTTGTCTTCTTTGCAAACTCTTCAACGGATTTTGCAATGCTGTCGGCAGAAAGGTTGTTAATAACGAAGGTTTCTGCCTTAGCACCTGCCAATTCTAAAACTTTTTTCGTATCGTATTCACAATTTGTACCGGGGAATACGGGAATAAGCACTTTGGGTGACGCGCATTTTATTGCAGGAGACTTCTTCTCATCGGCACTGTATGCAAATGGAGGATATTTGTTGCCGTTTGTTTTAATGTTGCAGGAATATACACTTTCAAGTTTGCCCTCATAAATTGAGAGTGCCTCATCAAGTTTGAATTCGTTTCCATGGTATGAAATCTCATTCTTGTCCGTTGTATATCCTATAAGTTCACCTATCTCGTTATCCTCTGCAAGTTCCAAAATGAAAGCACCGTAGTTATATCCGAAAATATCATTCATTGAAAGGCTGTCGCTGTATGCAAAGCCTATGCTGTTGCCGAAACACATCTTCATAACAGCCTCTGCGATACCGCCGTATGTGGGGGTATAAGCGGCGACTACCGCATTTCGGTCTATGAGTGATTTAACCTGATTAAATACGGAAATTAAGGATTCCGGAACCGGCAATCCGTTTTCATTGTATCGGGGCTTAATAAGCACTACCTTATGACCTGCCGATTTGAATTCGGGAGAAACAACCTCGGATGTTTTACCGGTTGTAACTGCAAAGGAAACAAGTGTGGGCGGAACATCAATATCTTCAAAAGAACCGCTCATTGAGTCTTTACCGCCGATTGCTCCAATACCTAAATCAAGCTGTGCCGCATATGCGCCCAAAAGAGCGGAAAGCGGCTTACCCCAACGGTTGCTGTCTTTCATAGGCTTTTCAAAATACTCTTGGAAAGTCAAATAAACATCTTCAAAAGAAGCGCCTGTTGCAATAAGCTTTGAAACGGACTCAACAACGGCAAGATATGCACCGTTATACTGGTTTTTCTCTGTAATAAAGGGATTATAACCCCACGCCATATAGGAGCATGTATCTGTTACTGCGTTTTCAACGGAAATCTTATGTACCATTGCCTGAATGGGAGTAAGCTGATTTTTACCGCCGAAAGGCATAAGAACTGTTCCTGCACCGATTGTAGAGTCAAAACGCTCCGAAAGTCCCCTCTTTGAGCAAACATTTAAGTCGCCTGCAAGTTTTTTATACTCAACTTCAAAATCGTTTCCGATATTCTTTGCGTATGCTTCTGCGGGCTTTGTTTCAATATCAATGTGTTTTTCTGCACCGTTGGAATTAAGAAATTCTCTTGAAATATCAACAATACAGTTGCCGTTCCAATACATTCTCAAACGAGGCTCGGCTGTTACCTTTGCAACTACGGTGGCTTCAAGATTTTCGCTGTTGGCAAGTGTGAGGAACTTTTCTACATCCTTGGGCTCAACAACAACAGCCATTCTCTCCTGAGATTCACTGATTGCAAGCTCCGTACCGTCAAGTCCGTCATACTTCTTGGGAACAGCGTTCAGGTCAATTTCAAGACCGTCAGCCAACTCGCCGATTGCAACGGAAACGCCGCCTGCGCCAAAGTCATTACAACGCTTAATAAGTATTGAAGCCTCTTTGTTTCTGAAAAGACGCTGAAGCTTTCTTTCCTCAGGAGCATTACCCTTTTGTACCTCTGCGCCACAGCTTTCAAGTGACTTTAATGTGTGTGATTTTGAAGAACCCGTTGCACCTCCGCAGCCGTCACGGCCTGTTCTGCCGCCTAAAAGTATTACTACATCACCGGGATCAGGAACTTCACGGCGTACATTCTCTTTGGGAGCGGCGGCGATAACGGCGCCGATTTCCATTCTTTTTGCAACATATCCATCGTGGAAAATCTCATCAACCTGACCGGTAGCAAGTCCGATTTGGTTACCGTATGAGGAATATCCTGCGGCGGCAGTTGTAACAATTTTGCGCTGAGGAAGTTTACCTTCAATCGTTTCGCTGACGGGTTTTAAGGGGTCTGCCGCACCTGTTACACGCATAGCCGCATATACATACGATCTCCCCGAAAGCGGGTCACGGATAGCGCCGCCTATGCAGGTTGCCGCACCGCCGAAAGGCTCGATTTCAGTAGGATGGTTGTGGGTTTCATTTTTAAACAGTAGAAGCCAATCTTCGTCCTTACCGTTAACATTTACCGTCATTTTTACGGTACATGCGTTGATTTCTTCGGACTCGTCCAGCTTATCAAGCATCCCGTTTTTCTTTAAAACTCTTTGTGCCATAGTGGCAATGTCCATAAGATTAACGGGCTTTGTTCTGTTAAGGGCTTTACGGTCAGCAATGTATCTGTTCCAAGCATCCTCGATGTACTTATCGTTGAATTTTACGGAATCAATGGTGGTTAAGAAAGTAGTGTGGCGGCAATGGTCTGACCAATATGTGTCAATCATTCTAATTTCGGTTATTGTTGGCTCTCTGCCCTCGGTCTTAAAGTAGTCCTGACAAAACTTAATGTCGTCCTTATCCATGGCAAGACCGTATTGATTAACAAAATCGGAAAGTTCATTGTCATTAAGGGCTAAAAAGCCTTCAAGAGTTTTTACCGTTGTGGGGATTTCATAATCAACAGCAAGAGTTTCGTACTTTTCTAACGACGCCTCGCGTGCCTCTACCGCGTTTATAACATAGTTCTTTATCGTTGATAATTCGTTGTCGGATATATTGCCGTAAAGTGCATAGACCTTTGCGGTTTTTACGAGAGGTCTCTCCCCTTTTGAAATTATCTGAATACATTGTGCCGCAGAGTCTGCTCTTTGGTCGAATTGACCTGGTAAATATTCAACTGCAAATACCGTTGCGGAATTATCTGAAAATTCATCTGTAACAATATCAAGCTGAGGTTCTGAAAAAACAGTGTTTTTTGCATAGTCAAAAAGCTCTTTTTCAATATTCTCCACATCATATCTGTTGAGTATTCGCAAATCTTTTACCGAATCAATAAGCAATAAGGAGTTAATATCGGAAAGAAGTGATTTTGCCTCAAAGGCAAGCTCTTTTTTCTTTTCAACAAATATACGAAAAACCATATTATTTTTCCTCCTTTATTACAGACATAGCCTTTGCGCCTATATCATTACGGTAGAATGCATTGGCAAAACGGACTTTTTTTACAGAAGAGTATGCTTTATTTATTGCTTCGCCGAGTGTGTTTTCAACTGCGGTTACGCCGAGAACTCTGCCACCTGCGGTAAGCAATTTATCACCGCTTAATTTTGCACCTGCAACATAAAGATTATCGTCAAAATCACTGTCAACGGTAATTTCAAAGCCGCTTTCATATTTAACAGGATAACCATTTGATGCCATTACAACACAGCAAGCTGATTTTTGAGAAAACTTTACCATATTTTCTGTTAAGCAGCCGTCAGCAACTGCAATCATAATGTCAAGCAAATCCGATTCGAGAAGCGGAAGTACAACCTGTGTTTCCGGGTCTCCGAAACGGCAGTTATACTCAATAACTTTCGGACCTTTCGGAGTGAGCATAAGTCCGAAATAAAGGCAACCTTTAAATGTTCTGTTTTCTGCCTTCATTGCGTTAATTGTAGGAATAAAGATTTTATCCATACATTCTTTTGCAATATCAGCCGTATAATAGGGATTTGGAGCGATGGTGCCCATACCGCCTGTGTTAAGGCCTTTGTCGTTATCAAGGGCACGCTTGTGGTCCATTGAAGAAATCATGGGTACAACAACATTTCCGTCTGTAAAAGAAAGGACTGAAACCTCGGGACCTGTCAAAAATTCTTCGATAACGATATTGTTGCCGCTGTCACCGAAAATCTTTTCCTCCATAATAGACTTTACGGCATCTTTTGCCGCTTCTCTTGTCTCCGCTATAATAACGCCTTTGCCGAGGGCGAGACCGTCGGCTTTTATAACAGTTGGAATAGGCGCTGTGTCAAGATAAGAAAGAGCCGCTTCGGCATTATCGAAAATTTCAAATTCAGCAGTTGGGATATTATACTTTTTCATTAGATTTTTTGAAAAAGCCTTACTCCCCTCAATGATTGCCGCCGCCTTGTTGGGACCGAAGCATTTGATTCCCACCTCGTTTAAAGCATCAACTGCACCGAGTACAAGCGGGTCATCGGGAGCAACAACTGCAAAATCTATGCTGTTGTCAACAGCGAATTTAACAATCGAATCAATATCCTTTGCACCGATGTTAACAAGCTCTGCATCACCGCTCATTCCGCCGTTTCCGGGCAATGCATAAATTTTTTCAACACTTGGGTTTTCTTTGATTTTCTTTATTATGGCGTGCTCTCTTCCGCCGCCGCCTACTACCATTATTTTCATTTAAAGCACCTCAAATCAATGGTGGAATAAACGCATACCTGTAAATGCCATTGCAATGCCGTATTTGTTACAGCAATCAATAACAGCATCGTCTCTGATAGAGCCGCCCGGCTCTGCAATATACGAAACACCGCTTTTTCTTGCACGCTCAATATTGTCGCTGAACGGGAAAAATGCATCACTGCCGACAGATACGCCTGTTATTGTATCAAGGTATGCTCTTGCTTCTGCATCTGTAAGAGGCTCGGGCTGAACCTTAAAGTATTTTTGCCAGATACCGTCGGCACAGACATCTTCTTCATTTTTGTTGATATATCCGTCAATAACATTGTCACGGTCGGGACGGCGAATTTCATCCTTAAAAGGAAGCGCTAAAACCTTGGGGTGCTGGCGGAGATGCCATGTATCAGCCTTTGTGCCTGCAAGTCTTGTACAGTGAATTCTTGATTGCTGTCCTGCACCGACTCCGATAGCCTGACCGTCATATGCATAGCAAACGGAGTTTGACTGTGTGTATTTCAAAGTAATTAAGGCGATAATAAGATCTCTTTTTGCCTCTGCGGGGAGTTCTTTATTATCCGTAACTATATTTGAAAGCAATTCTTCATCAATTCTGAAATTGTTCCTGCCCTGCCGGAAGGTTATGCCGAAAACCTGCTTTTTCTCGATTTCGGCAGGAACATAATCGGGGTCAATCTTAACTATATTATAGCCGCCTTTTCTCTTTGATTTGAGAATTTCAAGAGCTTCCGCAGAATATCCCGGAGCAATGATACCGTCGGATACCTCACGGGCAATAAGCTTTGCCGTAACAGCGTCACACTCATCGCTTAACGCAATCCAATCGCCGAAAGAGGACATTCTGTCAGTTCCTCTTGCTCTTGCGTAAGCACATGCCAAGGGTGACTCATCAAGTCCTTCAATATCGTCAACAAAGCAAGCCTTTTTAAGGGAATCGGAAAGCTTTACTCCAACAGCCGCAGATGTGGGGCTGACATGCTTAAAAGAGGTTGCGGCGGGCATACCCAAAATATCTTTGATTTCCTTTACAAGCTGCCATGAATTAAAGGCATCAAGGAAATTTATATATCCGGGTTTACCGTTAAGGATTTCAATGGGAAGATCCGAACCGTCCTCCATAAAGATTTTTGACGGTTTTTGGTTGGGGTTACAGCCGTATTTAAGTTCAAACTCTTTCATAATTTACCTCTTACTTATTCTTGTTTACTATTCTTGTGTCGTATTTTCCTGTTGCAATGTCAATGTATCTTACGAACAAGGAAACTTTGTTATCTTCGTTAAGATTGTTCCAAATTAAATCTGTTAAAGCGTCAATATCCGTATCGGGTAATGTAAGCGTTTTGGGCTCTCCCTCAAAGCTGGGAAGAGGATTTCCGTCACACTTATATGTATGTATAAATTTAGCTTGTCCTGCAACGGGATTTGAATAAGCGTATGTATATCTCTGGCAGGAGTCGCTGTTGCCGTCAGCTGATTTGAGAATTGACATCGCAAAATTCATATCGTTATTTTCAAGGTGAATAATTCCCGAAATACGAGGGGTAAAGTTAGGTGCATCGTCTTCAAACTCTCTTGTACGAAGAGCCTGCTCGAAGGTCATCTGCTTATCCATTAAATCATATATTGTATCTGTCTGGTCACCGTTAGTAACGATGGTTTTGTTGCCTAAAACCTTTACGGGAGCATAGATTATAAGGTGGGGGTCAACCATCTTTGACTCGTCAAAAGCCTGTGTGCGGATTCCCTCACCGTCTTCAACAAATACACGGTTACGGCTGTTTTCACTTCTGCCCATAATAAAATAAGCAGTAACGGCTTTTTTACCGTCGGCACTTTTGCCGATAATGATTCCTCTGCCGTGATAAGCGAGGGAATTAAGCTCGTTTTCAATAGATTTAATTTCCATAATGCAATAATCCTTTCAAAAATGTAATTAAAATGAACCGAGATAACAGATAACCAAACATTTATATTGTTGAGTTTTCCTCATTCATTGATAATTGTCCTCCCGTTAACAACGGTTATTTTGTCATCGCAAAAAAGTTGAACAGCTTTCGGCAGTATTTTCCACTCTGCTTGCTCCATAATGCGTTTTTGAAGTGTTTCAGGAGTATCGTTTTCCATAACTTCAACGGCTTTTTGAAGAATAATAGGGCCTGCGTCACACTCTGCCGTTACAAAATGAACAGTAGCACCCGATACTTTAACACCTTTCTCTAATGCCGCTTTGTGAACATGAAGTCCGTAAAATCCCTTGCCGCAGAAGGACGGTATAAGTGCAGGATGAACATTTATCATTTTGTTTGGAAATTCATCGCAAACTTTTTCATTGAGAATGGTCATAAATCCGGCATACACAACTAAATCGGCTTTTTCTTCAATGAGCATATCACGCATTGCCTCACTGTATGACGATATATCGGGATAATCTTTACGAATAAGAGTACGGCACTTAATACCGTTATTTCGTGCACGCTCCAACGCATACGCATCGGCTTTTGAGGCAATAACACAAGTAATTCTACCGTTGCCCAATTCGTTTCTGTTCTGCGCATCAATAAGTGCTTGAAGATTAGTTCCGCCGCCGGAAACAAGAACAACAATATTTTTCATGTTACTCAATGATTACTCCCTGCTCGCCTTTAACAACAGTGCCTATAATATAAGCGTCCTCACCGTTTGCTTTTAAGATTTCAAGAGCCTTATCGGCATCGGTTGCATTTACGACAACACTCATTCCCACACCCATATTAAATGTATTGAACATATCTCTTTCAGGAATTGTTCCTACCTTTTTAATGAGGTCAAAAATAGGAAGAATACGAAGTGATGATTTATCAATTTTTGCCGAATAGCCTTTCGGAAGGCTTCTCGGGATATTTTCATAAAATCCGCCGCCTGTTATATGAGAAACAGCCTTAACCGTTACTTCGTCAAACAGTGCAAGCATAGGCTTAACATAAATCTTTGTAGGTGTTAAAAGTGTTTCGCCTATTGATTTTCCGTTGAACTCCGCCACGGGAGCCTTAATATCCACATTCTCAACATCAAATACTTTTCTTACAAGTGAAAATCCGTTTGAGTGAACTCCGCTTGAAGGAAGTGCAATGATTACATCGCCTTCTGTAACTTTTGAATTGTCGAGTATTTTATCCTTATCTACAATGCCTACTGAAAAACCTGCAAGGTCGTATTCGTCAACAGGGTAAAATCCGGGCATTTCGGCAGTTTCACCGCCTATAAGTGCCGCACCTGACTGAACACAACCCTCCGCAATACCCAAAACAATATCGGCGATTTTTTCGGGATAATTCTTGCCGCATGCGATATAGTCAAGGAAAAACAGAGGCTTAGCGCCGCAGCAAATTATATCGTTTACACACATTGCAACGCAGTCTATGCCGACTGTATCATGCTTATCCATAAGAAAAGCCATTTTAAGCTTTGTGCCTACGCCGTCCGTGCCGCTTACAAGAATTGGCTTCTTGTAGCCCTCAGGCAGTTCAAAAAGTCCGCCAAAGCCGCCTACATCAGAGCATACGCCGTCAGTTATTGTGCGTGCAATATGCTTTTTCATAAGCTCAACCGCTTTGTAACCCGCAGTTATATCAACTCCTGCTGCGGCATAGCTTTCCGATCGTGAATTATTCATAACTTTATCCTCCGTTTATTTTTCAGAGATTTTTTTCTCAAATCTGTTTTTTCTTGTTTCCTGTGGTATTCCGCCGGGATATTTTCCGTCAAAGCAAGCGGTACAATATCCTGTGCCCTCGTCGCCGTGCGCAAGTTTTTTGGCGCTTTCAACACTCAAATATCCGAGAGAATCGGCACCGATTATTTTTGCAGTTTCTTCAACAGAATGTTTACAGGCAATAAGATTTTCTTTTGAATCAATATCCGTGCCGTAATAGCAAGGATTAAGAAACGGCGGTGCAGAAACTCGCATATGAATTTCGGTTGCTCCCGCATCACGCAAAAGCTTTACTATTCTTGCACTTGTTGTTCCCCTGACAATAGAATCGTCAATAAGTACAACTCGCTTGCCCTTGACAACATCTGAAATCGGGTTAAGTTTAATTTTGACCTTGTTCTCACGGCTCTTTTGACCGGGAGCAATAAAGGTTCTGCCGATATATTTATTCTTAATGAAGCCGATTTCATAAGGAATGCCCGATTGTTTTGAATATCCCACAGCGGCGTCCAACCCGGAATCGGGAACTCCGATTACCACATCTGCCTGAACAGGATGTTCCAGCGCCAAAAATGCACCTGCTCTTGTTCTTGCCGTATGCACCGAACAGCCGTCAATTACAGAGTCGGGGCGTGCAAAATAGATATACTCGAAAACACACATTGACGGTTTTACCTTTCCGCAATGGTCGGTAATACTGCGAACTCCGTTTTTATCGAAAACTACAATTTCACCCGGCTTAATATCTCTTATAAACTCTGCGCCTACCGCATCTAATGCGCAGGTTTCGGATGCGACAATATATGTACCGTCATCGGTTTTTCCGAAGCACAACGGTCTGAATCCGTTTTCATCACGGGCGGCAATGAGTTTTGACGGTGACATAATTACAAGCGAATATGCACCTTTAATTTCGTTCATTGCTTTGTTAACAGCTTCTTCTATTGACGGCGAAGTAATGCGTTCTTTTGTAATAATATACGAAATTACTTCTGTGTCGCTTGTTGTATGGAAAATTGAGCCTTGTAATTCTAATTCAGAACGAAGTTCAAAGGAATTAACAAGATTTCCGTTATGGGCAAGCGCCATACTGCCCTTTATATGATTTACGACTATGGGCTGTGCATTGGCACGGTCATTGTTGCCTGTCGTACCGTACCGCACATGACCTACCGAGGCTGTTCCTTTTCCCAGTTTTTCTAAGCGTTCCGGAGAAAATACATCGTTTACAAGCCCAATATCTTTATAACTTGCAAAAACTCCGTCGTCATTGACAACAATTCCGCAAGCCTCCTGCCCTCTGTGCTGCAATGCATACAAACCGTAATATGTCAGTTGTGCCGCAATTCCCGCATTATTTCCGTAAACACCGAAAACTCCGCATTCTTCATGAATACCGTTCAAGTTAATCCTTCTTTCAGCCTTTACCGTTCCAACAATATGTGCATACATCCTCAGGGGGAAGCCCTATGGCTTTGATAATCCCCTCTAAGGATTGGAAATCCAAAGAAGCGAAGTGAAGTTTCTCACATATTGCCTGACGCATCTTTGCGCCGCGCTCTGTCGAGGCGTCGCTGTATTCGTCAAGATGTTTAAAGCCTTCCTCACCTTCAAGCTCCATGATTGTACTTCTTGAAATAAGCTCTAAATCTGAGGTCGCTCTTGAAAAGTTAAGATATTTACAGCCGTACATTATCGGCGGACATGCGGAGCGCATATGAACCTCTTTTGCACCGTTTTCATATAAGAATTCAACGGTTTCACGAAGCTGAGTGCCTCTCACGATACTGTCGTCAACAAACAACAGTTTTTTGCCCATAATTAACTCATGTATGGGGATTTGTTTCATTTTTGCAACGCGGTTTCGCTCCTGCTGATTTGCCGGCATAAAGCTTCTCGGCCATGTAGGAGTATATTTAATAAAAGGCCTTGCAAAAGGAACACCGCTTTCGTTTGCATATCCGATTGCGTGAGGAGTACCTGAATCAGGAACTCCGCTTACATAGTCAATATCCTGTGCTACGCCTGCGGCTTTATCTGTTTGCGCCATGATTTTTCCGTTTTCATAGCGCATTGCCTCAACATTTCTGCCCTCGTAGCATGATGTCGGATAACCGTAATATGACCAAAGAAACGCGCATATCTTTTTCTTCTTACCGGCAGGCTTCAAAACTTCAAAACCGTCTGCGGATATTTCAACGATTTCTCCCGGACCTAATTCCCTACAATCTTCAAATCCGAGCTTTTTGTAGGCAAAATCTTCAAAAGAAATGCAATATCCGTCCTCACGCTTGCCGATAAGCACCGGAAGTCTGCCGAGTTTATCCCTTGCGGCAATTATATTTCCGTCGTCTTTCAGTATCAGTATTGAAGATGTTCCTTCAATTACATCCTGCGCAAATGCAATTCCCTCGGCAAAGGTGCTTTTCTGGTCAATCATTGCGGCGACAAGCTCTGTTGAATTTATTCCCGTGCTTGTCATTGCACCGAAGTGACCGCCGCTGAAAGAAAGATACTGCTTAACAAGGGCATCACTGTTATTTATAATACCTATGGTACAAATAGCGTATGTTCCGAGATTTGACCGCATAAGCAATGGTTGTGCGTCGGTATCACTGATACATCCGATTGCGGAAGTGCCCTCCATCTGGTTCAGAATATTCTCAAATTTTGTTCTGAAAGGTGAATTTTCAATTTTGTGAATTTTACGCTGCAAACCGATTTCTTTGTCATATGCTGCCATACCTGCACGGCGAGTTCCTAAGTGTGAATGGTAATCTACGCCGAAAAAAGTATCAAGCACAGCATCATTTTTCGATGCAACGCCGAAAAAGCCGCCCATAGTTGGTTACCTCCGAAAATCAGCCGAATATTCTTTTCATCATTTCGTTATAAGCGTCCTCAACTCCGCCCAAATCGCGGCGGAAACGGTCCTTATCGAGTTTTTCATGGGTTGTTGCATCCCAAAAACGGCAAGTGTCGGGTGAAATTTCATCAGCAAGAATGATTTTGCCGTCAGAAGTTTTACCGAATTCAATCTTGAAGTCGATAAGGTCGATATTTATCTTCTTAAAGAAATCTTTGAGGAACTCATTTATTCTGAATGTGTAATCTGCAATAGTATCAAGCTCTTCTTTTGTTGCGTATCCCATTGCAAGAATATGATAATCGTTGACCATGGGATCGCCGAGAGCGTCATCTTTGTAGCAATATTCCAAAACAGTAGTTTTTAAGGGTGTGCCCTCTTCAACACCAAGTCTTTTTGAGAAAGAACCTGCCGCAACATTTCTGACAATTACTTCAAGGGGAACGATTGATACTTTTCTTACAACAGTTTCTCTGTCGTTAATTTCTTCAACAAAATGTGTTGGAATGCCTGTTTTTTCAAGTTCCGACATAAGATAGTTAGACATCTTGTTATTAACAACGCCTTTGCCGCTGATTGTGCCCTTTTTCAGACCGTTAAAAGCGGTGGCGTCGTCCTTATAGGACACGATGCAATAGTTTTCATCGTCCGTTGCAAATACTTTTTTTGCTTTGCCTTCATACATTTGAGCGAGCTTTTCCATAATTTTGCCTCCAATTATTTATTGTATTTTTCTTCAATTGATTTGTTTTTTTCAAGAACGGCTTTTTTGCCCTCTTCTCTTTTTTGAGAAAGTTTTTCCGCAAGGTCACTATCGCTTACAGCTAAAATCTGCATTGCGAGGAAAGCGGCATTTGCGGCACCGTTTATTGCTACTGTTGCAACAGGAATACCGCTTGGCATCTGAACGGTTGAAAGC
>CAMGDG010000027.1 GCA_946041635.1 uncultured Clostridia bacterium | reverse complement strand
CCATGGCCTCTTGGTCCCGAACCAAGCGCGATACCAAACTTCGCCACACCCCGATGAATGCTAAATGATTATAATATATTTTTTTAGATAAATCAAGTGCTTTTAAAAATATTCTCCCGAAACAGTTTACAGCCGTTTCGGGAGGCATTTTTTTGTATTTGGGCGGTTTTATTTTTTCAAGCCCTTTTTCTTTAACACCGCCACGGGTATGAGTATCAAAACACCTATTACTGCTGCCGCCCAGAACATCTCGTTTCCGGGGGCGGCGGTTGTTACGCCGTACTCATTCACATACACGGTATTTGACATTTCGCATATTTTACTGCCGATTACGGGACCGATTACCATGGGGAGCATTACGGAAAAAATCATTCTTATTCCTTGAAACATACCTGTTTTATCCTCAGGTGTGAAGTCACGGACTGCCGCATTGAGGAGTATCATCAAAAGGCCGTAGCCTGCAAAGGTAACGGCAATTCCTATACCGAACAGTCCCAAACTCTTTATAAATCCGGTCGCCACAAGTCCTGCCACGAAAAGCAAAACGGAAATCAGTATAAACTTATCCTTGCCAACCTTATCAATCAGTTTGCCCATTGAAATAATCAGCCAAACCACGCCTACAACGGCGGCAACAGTAATAATAAACTTACAAATCATCCACACAGTACCGCCGGAAAGCAGCCCGCCGATTATTTTATCAAAGGTGAAATTCATTTGATGTTCAAGGTATATAAACAGATAGGGGAAGAACACCTGAACCGCCGTTTGGAAGCAGCAAACGGAAGCAAGAGTGAGATAAAGCTTACTGTTTTCCTTTATGACCGACGGCTTAAATCCGTATGTAAATTCCTTTAAAAAACTTGCTTTTTCGTCTGCTTTTTTACCCTCACGGCTATCCTTAACGGTAAATAATCCTATAACGCCGCAGATTACAACGAAAATTCCAAGTCCTGCAAAGAACAATTCATATCCCACTGCGCCCACGATTATTCCGCCTGCCGCCATAACGAGAACCATTGCGGCAACAGGGAGAATTGCCAGAACGCTTTCTACCGTTGCGCGGTTTTTGGTATTAGTTATATCCGTTACCCATGCGTTAAAGGCAGAATCGTTACTGGTTGAGCCCATAAAGGTCATTACGCAGTCCATAACGATTACTGCGGTTACCGTTGCGGAAAGGATTTTTATTTCATCGGACAATCCGAACAGAACTGAAATTCTGTCCCTTGAAATGAGCCCGAACACGGCGGTTACAATGCCCCACAGTATGTAACCTATTGAAATAAACCATTTTCTTTTATTGACTCTGTCGCTCAAAATTCCCATAAGGAAAGTTGTTACAACGGCTGTGACTGCGCTGAATGCAACCATTTTGCTGATGGCGTCCATTACGGACATTGTTCCGTCAACTGCCGTCTGGGACGCTCCGTTATACACGGAGTTGAAAAGGAACAGATTGAAATACATATTTTCAACATTCCACGCAATCTGCCCCATAAGCCCAAACAGGATAATATTAAACCATTTGCTTTTGCCTAATTTTGCGCCGTCATTCATCATATGTACCTCATTTAAAAAGATAAACTCTTGTTTCGTAAGGTCTTGTAACAAAAGAATTCTTTGTTACGGGAGAAAGCCTGTAATTTGAAAGCACCAACTCGCCGTCGTCAAGATTAAAGCCCTCGGGAGCTTCAAAGTGAATATGCTTATCCGTAAATGAATTTATTACAAGCAAGCGCTGTCCCTCATAATTGCGTTCAAAGACATAGAGGTGACGGCTGTTTTTATAATGCTCTTTATAATCGCCGTAAATTGCAACCTCGTGTTCCTTGCGGAATTTAAGCAGCTTGCGGTAGTAATTGAGAATTGAATTTTTATCGTTTTCAGCCGCCTCAACATTGATTTCCGTATAGTTTGGGTTCACATCGAACCAAGGCTCCGCCGTAGAGAAGCCTGCATATTTGCTGTTGTCCCACTGAACGGGAGTTCTTGAATTTTCACGGGAACACTTATTTGCAATTTTCAGGAAACGGTCGCCCTTGATGCCGAAATTGCCGAAAACACGCTGATTGTTAAAGGTGATAACATCCTTGAACTTATCAATGCTGTCCAGGGCAATATTCGTCATACCGATTTCCTGCCCCTGATAGATAAAGGGAGTACCGCACTGTAAATAGCACATTGTGGCAAGCATTTTTGCACTTTCAACACGGTATTCAAGGCTTCCGTATCGGTCGATAATTCTGGGATGGTCGTGATTTTCAAGATAAAGCGTATTCCACGCCTTGCCCGCCAAAGCATCCTGCCAATGGGAAAATGCCTTTTTAAGCTTGCGGAGGTTAAAAGGCGTTCTAACCCAATCGGTCATAATGCAGTCCGCTTCCATATGCTGAAAATGGAACATTGTGTTAAGCACCTGATTTTCGCCCTCGGTGATAAATTCCAGCGCCATATCGCTTGTCATCATGGGACCCTCACCCACCGTAAAGCAATCGTAATTGTCAAGCACATCGTGGCGGAACTCGGCAAGATACTCGTAGAGATGAGGTCCTTTTTTATAATGCTCCAAGCCCGTTGCAACAGGCAGGGGGAATCCGTCGGGCAAGCCCTCTTCTTTTGAAATGTATGTGATAACATCCTCACGGAAGCCGTCCACACCCATATCGAGCCAAAAGCGCATTATGCTTTTAACCTCTTCACGAACCTTCGGGTTATCCATATTAAGATCGGGCTGTTTTTTTGCAAAAACATGGAGATAATATTCGTCTAAATCCTCATTGTATTCCCATGCGCCGCCTTCAAAGGTGGAAAGCCAGTTATTCGGCGGCTTTTTGTCGCCCTTACCCTTGCGCCAGAAATAATAATCGTGATATGGGTTATCCTTGCCTTTAAGACTTTCTTTAAACCACTCGTGCTCATCGGAGGTATGGTTCACAACCAAATCCATAAACACTTTAAGGCCTCTCTCGTGAGCGCCGTCAAGCACCTTTTTGAAGGTTTCAAGGTCGCCGTATTCGGGATTTATGTTTTTATAATCGGCAATATCATAGCCGTAGTCCGCATTGGGAGAGGGATAAAGCGGTGAAAACCAGATTGCGTCAACATTAAGGCTTTTTATGTAATCAAGCTTTTGAAGCACTCCTCCCAAATCGCCTATACCGTCGCCGTTTGAATCGCAGAAGCTGCGAGGCCATATCTGATAGACTGCCATTTCCTTATACCAGCATTTTTTCATAAAATATCACCCCTGTTTAAGATATATAGTAAGTATAGCATACCGTCTTTTGAAATACAATTATTTAATGCTGTTTTTTTATCAATTTCTACTCTTTATTGTAGAAAAAACAGGTTCATTTTTATACAAATTGCCCTTGTGATTTTCTGAATTCAAGAGTATAATAACAAATTGAAACATTCTTATCCAAAACTTTGGGGTATAATAAAATTACGGTAAAGGAGATGC
Organism: uncultured Clostridia bacterium; assembly: GCA_946041635.1. GTDB lineage: Bacteria > Bacillota > Clostridia > Oscillospirales > Acutalibacteraceae > Fimenecus. The sequence goes on along the minus strand of CAMGDG010000027.1, from coordinate 13,514 downwards.
GGCATTGTGGAAAAAATCCTTGAAAGAATCATTGAAACAGACCGTGCTGCAAGAGAAAAGGTTTCTGTTCAGAAACAGCGTCTTGAAATGATAAATGATGAAATTGCGGCAGAAAAGGCTCATATTGACGAAAAGCTTCAGCAATCCGCAAACGAAGCAATAGAAAAAACAAAGGAAGAAACCGACGCAAAGGTAAAATCCGAAATTTCCCGTATTGACGCATACTTTAACGAAACGGAAGAAGCGCTCAATAAGTCTTACGGTGAAAACCGTGATAAATGGATTGAAGAAATTTTCAGCGAAGTCATCAAGTAAAAGCCGTAAAAAATTTATGAGAAGGGAGTGAGAACCGTGAACAAGGCGGAAAATGCACTGCTTGCCAAGGCGCACGCACTTTATGCCAAAAGGCTTACAAATGAGAATTATTCCGCTATGCTTGCCTGCCGTTCTCAGGCCGAGCTGTTTGCGTATCTCAAATCCAACACCTCATACGGCGAATATCTTGAAAAGCTCCCCGGCGTTAATTTATCCCGTGCACGGTTTGAAAATGTGATGAAGCAGGCACAGCTTGAAAGAATTGCCTCGCTTTGCCGTTTTGAAAAGCTTATAGGAGAAAGCCTTTATAAATACTTTATAACAAAAAACGAAATCGAAACAGTAATTTACTGTGCTCAGCATCTTGATACCGATGTTATTGCGGATTTAGTTACCGTCCCTGAATTTTTCAGAAAAGAACAGACGGTTTTCGGCGAAACGCTCCAAGAGGCACGGTCATTTTCCGACCTTGCCGAATATCTTAAAGGCACGCCGTATCACAAGGTGCTTAATTCAATCGCTTTGAGCAATACACAGCTTAATCTTCCCGTGCTTGAAAATGCACTTTACGGATATTTATATTCAACAACCGCCGAAACGGTTAAAAAGAATTTCAAGGGAAAACAGCGTGAGGAAATCCTCAATTATTTCCGTTTCCTCTCCGATATGATTATGATTGAGGCGTTTTACCGTCTTAACGAAAACTACTCAGCCGCCGACAACTATAAGGCGAATATGTATGTTTCAACGGTGAGCGGTTTTACGGATAAAGAGATGCAAAAGCTTATCGGCAGTAAAACGGGCAAAGAGGTATTTGATGTTGTCCGCTCCTCTGTTTATAAAAAATATTTTTCGGGGAACGACGCTTCACGCCTTGAAAAGATTACCCGAGAAGCCGTTGTTAAAATGTGCGCAAAAAATCTGCGTTTTTCACAAAACCCAATGGTTTGTATGCTTTGTTACAGCACAGCGGCTGAAAACGAAATAAAAAATATCACACATATTATCGAAGGAATAAAATATAATTTATCTCCCGATGAAATATCAGAAATCCTTGTGAAAGGAGAAGATGTATGTCCATAGAAAAAATGAGATTTGTAAAAATCAGCGGCGACAACAGTCGGCTTGACGATTTGGTACACACCGTTACGGAATGCGGCTGTTTTCAGCCCGAAGCCGCCGGCAAGGTTTTTTCTTCATCGGTATCCATGGGCTTTTTGCCTTATACCGAGGAAAATCCTTACGAAGCACGGCTTGCTGAAATACAGGCTCTTTTGAAAGACAGCGGTTACACACCGGATTTTGACGAAAAAGCCGCCGGTGAAAAGCTCACCGATGATGACATCAATCGCATTGAGGAGCTTAATAAAAAAGCGGAGGCTCTTGCACAGCGCAAGGCGATGCTTTTGGAGCAAAAGAAAAAATGTGAGGACGGGCTTACAAAGTTTTCCCATTTTAAAGGGCTTTCGGTTGACCTTGATAAAATTACCGACCTTGAATATGTTCGGGTGCGTTTCGGTCATCTGCCCAAGGACAGCATAAATAAGCTAAATGCGGTTTTTGACAGATGCCCATATTTCTACTTTGTTCCCTGCTCAACCGACAAAACGGACTATTGGGGCGCATATTTTGCACCGAGAAACAGAATTGACGAGGTTGACGGCATTTTTGCAATGCTCCTTTTTGAACCTTTTGAGATTCCCGGTGCGGCAGGAACGGTTGACAACATCATAAAAGAGCTTCAAAACAACCTTACGATTATTTCGGAGCAGATTGAAGCATTAAAAGATGAGGGAAGCGCTTTACAGCAAAATGAAGAGGAGTTCATAAGCAAGGCTTACTCAAAGCTTGTAGCTCTTAACGAGGCGCATCAGCTCAAATCCTACACTTTGCATAACGGTCACTACTTTATGATGGTAGGCTGGGTTCCCAAGCGTGAAGAAAAGAAGTTTTTGGACGCAGTAAACAGTATTGAAACGGTTTCGGCGGAATCCACCGTCCCCGAGGAGCATAAATATGACCCGCCTGTTAAAATCAAAAAGGTTTTCGGTCCGCTGAAATATCTTGTTGAGCCTTATAAATTCTACATTGATATGTACGGTACGCCCTCCTATTCCGATATTGATGTTACGGCTTTTGTGGCAATAACATATACTATACTTTTCGGAATAATGTTCGGCGATATGGGGCAGGGATTTGTACTTGCCGTTGCAGGCTTTTTAATGTATAAGTTCAAAAAAATGGGGCTTGGAAAAATCCTTATCCCCTGCGGTATATCCTCAATGTGCTTCGGCTTTTTATTCGGTAGCGTATTCGGATATGAGGAGCTGCTCGACCCCGTTTATCACTCTCTCGGTTGGAGCGGCAAGCCCTTGGAGGTTATGGAAAGCGTAAATACCGTGCTTTTGCTGGCAATCGGAATAGGAATTGCGCTTACGGCGTTTTCGATTCTTCTAAACATTTACGCATGCATACGCCGAAAGCATTTCGGAGAGGCAATTTTCAGCCAGAACGGTCTTGTGGGACTTGCGGTTTACCTTGCGGGCGTCAATTTTGCCTCGGGCTTTATGAACGGTCCCGCTCCCCTGCCTAACTCAATATGCTTTGCCGTTATCGGCGTAGGAGCAGTACTGCTTATGATTAAAGAAATCCCCATAGGTATTATCGACCGCCACCCCGATTGGAAGCCCACAAGCATTATGGACTTTATTTTACAGAATATATTTGAACTTCTTGAATATGTTCTTTCGTACCTTAGCAACACAGTTTCTTTCCTGCGAGTAGGAGCCTTTGTACTTGTTCACGCAGGTATGATGATGGTTGTGTTCTCACTTGCGGGAGAAAGCAAAAATATATTTGTAATTATTTTAGGCAACATTCTTGTAATTGCTCTTGAAGGACTTCTCACGGGAATTCAGGCTTTAAGACTTGAATACTACGAAATGTTCTCAAGATTTTATAACGGCGACGGCAAACCGTTCAGCCCTTTCACAAGTAAAAAAACACTCGTTGGAGGTAAACAAAAATGACAACTTTATTCTACATTCTCTTAATCCTTGCGCCCGTGGCACTCATTTATTCCGCTTTCACGGTAATCAAAGCACGCTCACAGGGCAAATCAATCAAAAAATCCGTAAGAATGAATCTTCTTGTATTTGCGGCGCTTATTGTTATGATTTCTCTTATGTCCGTTTCGGTTTTTGCGGCTGACAACGGCGAAACGGCTCAGACAGAGCAGACCCAAACAGCCGAAGCTGCCGATTCAGGCGCATCAAAGGGTATGGGCTTACTTGCGGCAGGTCTTGTTACAGGTCTTGCAGGCATCGGCGGCGGTATTGCCGTTGCAGCAGGCGCTCCTGCGGCTATTGCGGCAACTGCGGAAGACCCCAAATCCTTCGGTAAATCAATCATCTTCGTAGCGTTAGGTGAATCAATCGCCCTTTACGGCGTTGTTATTTCTATTCTTATTCTTCAAAAGGTGTAAAAATGAAATTCTTTTTACTTACCGACGACGCCGACGCCATGATAGGTATGCGCCTTGCGGGAATTGAGGGCAAACTTGTGAAATCCCCGGAATCCGCAAAGGAAGAATACGAAAAAGCGAAGGCGGAGGGAACAGGTATTTTACTGCTCACTCACGGTACTGCCGCCATGTTCGGCGCGTCCCTTGTGGAAATGAAAAAGCAGAACCGTCCGCTGATTGTTGAAATACCCGATACAAATCCCGAACACAATCCTGCCGACTCGGTTTCGGACTATATCCGTGACGCAATCGGTATAAAAATATAAGGAGGCGACAAAATGTCGGAACGCCTTACAACCTTTCTTAAAACCGTTTCGGATTTTGCCGACGCGGAATGCTCGGAGCTGGAACACAAGGCTCAGAGCTTTAAGGACGAGAATATTTCCGCCTACAAGGAAGAAGCGGAAAAGAAAAATAAAAGCAATATTGAATATGAAAGCCACCGCATACTGACCTCTGCCAACCGCAAAATATCCGCCTATGAAACAGAGAAAAGAACAGCGCTTATCGCCTTGCGTACAAATATAACCGAAAAGGTTTTTGACGGGGTTAAGGAAAAGCTTTGCGAATTTACAAAATCGCAGAACTACCTTGATTTTCTCATTGAAAGTGCAAAGGAAGCGAAAAAAGCAATCGGCGGAGATATAACCGTATTTTTACGCAGTGAGGATATGCGGTATACCGAAAAAATTGAGGAAACCTGCGGCGTTAAAGCGGAAGTTTCCGATAAAATTCTCTTGGGCGGGCTCCGTGCCGCAAGCCGTGACGGCAGTATTATGGCTGACGACACTCTGGACAGCCGCCTTGAAATTCAAAAAACGGTATTTGCGGAAAAATCCGCTTTGAAAATAATATAAGGGGGTCAAAAAAATGTCAGAAAACAAAATATACGGCATTAACGGCCCCGTTGTAACCGTCAAAGGCAAAACCGATCTTGAAATGATGGAAATGGTATATGTGGGCAACAGTCGCCTTGTAGGCGAAGTAATCGGCATTACCGATGACGCCACAACCATTCAGGTTTATGAGGAAACAGGCGGACTTCGCCCCGGTGAGCCTGTTTTTTCCACCGGTTCACCTATGTGCGTAACGCTGGGCCCCGGCATACTTACAAATATTTTTGACGGTATTGAGCGTCCCTTGCGTGATATTGAATCGGTATCGGGCGCATTTATCGCAAAAGGCATTGATGTTCCTGCCGTTTCAAAGGATAAAAAATGGCAGGTCACTCTTAAAGTGCAAGAGGGCGACATTGTAAAGGGCGGCGATATTTTTGCCGAGTGCCCCGAAACAGCCGTAATAACTCACCGTGCATTGGTGCCTGTTAATATCAGCGGTACGGTTACAAAATGTGTACCCGACGGCGAATACACCGTTGACGATACAATAATTGAGGTTGCGGACAATCAGGGAAAAGTGCACAACCTTACACTTTCACAGCGCTGGCCTATCAGAAATCCCCGTCCCGTCAGTGAGCGTTTACCCTCTCAAAAGCCTCTTGTTACGGGGCAGAGAATAATCGACACCGTTTTCCCCGTTGCAAAGGGCGGTGCGGCGGCAATTCCCGGCGGTTTCGGTACGGGAAAGACGATGACTCAGCATCAGCTTGCCAAGTGGTGCGACGCCGATATAATCATATATGTGGGCTGCGGTGAACGAGGCAACGAGATGACTCAGGTGCTTACGGAATTTTCCGAAATTACCGACCCGAAAACAGGCAAGCCCCTCCTTGACAGAACGGTGCTTATTGCCAACACCTCAAATATGCCCGTTGCCGCCCGTGAAGCCTCAATTTATACGGGAATTACTCTTGCGGAATACTACCGTGATATGGGCTACCACACGGCTCTTATGGCAGACTCTACCTCCCGTTGGGCTGAGGCTCTCCGTGAGATTTCCGGCAGACTTGAAGAAATGCCTGCCGACGAAGGCTTCCCTGCATATCTGCCCTCTCGCCTTTCCGAATTTTACGAGAGATCGGGTTATTTTAAAAATCTTAACGGAACAGAAGGTTCCGTTACCCTTATCGGTGCCGTATCCCCTCAGGGCTCTGACTTTTCCGAACCTGTTACGCAGAACACAAAGCGTTTTACACGCTGTTTCTGGGCTCTTGATAAAAGCCTTGCATATGCAAGACATTACCCTGCCATTAACTGGAACAATTCTTACAGCGAATACTTGGGAGATTTGGCGGATTGGTACAGAGATAATGTTGATAAAGACTTTATAAAAGACCGTGAGGAGCTTTGCGCTATACTCGCAGAAGAAAACAGTCTTATGGAGATAGTAAAGCTTATCGGTGCAGATGTTTTGCCCGATGACCAAAAGCTGATTATTGAAATTGCCCGAGTTATAAGGGTTGGATTTTTACAGCAAAACGCTTTCCATAAGGACGATACCTTTGTTCCCCTTGAAAAGCAGTTTAAAATGATGCAGATAATCCTGTATTTTTATCATCGCTGTCAGGAAATCGTAGCCCGTCAGATACCCATTTCAAAGCTTACGGCTACGGGATTATTTGATAAGCTTGTTAAAATGAAATATGACATTCCCAACGACAGCCCTCAGATGTTTGATGAGCTGAAAAAGGAAATCGACGCAAAAATCAACACAATACTTCGTTAAGGCGGTGAGAGAATATGATAATTGAACACTTAAAGCTTTCGGAAATCAACGGTTCTCTTGCCGTTATCGACGGAGTAAGCAATCCATCATACGAGGAAATGGCAACGCTCCACCTTGACGACGGCACAACACGGACGGGCAGAGTTGTTAAAATTGAAGGCAACCGTGTTACCCTGCAAATTTTTGAGGGCACAAGAGGAATCTCAATGAACAACGCAAGAACCTCCCTTTCGGGCGAGAGCATGAAGCTTCCTCTTTCTCCCGAAATCTTAGGCAGAGTTTTTGACGGCTTGGGCAGACCTGCCGACGGTTTGGGCGAAGTTTTCCCTCTTGTCCGCCGTGATGTTAACGGTGCGCCCATTAACCCTGTTTCAAGAGAATATCCCCGCAACTTTATTCAAACGGGTATTTCGTCAATCGACGCTCTTGCAACTCTGATAAGAGGTCAGAAGTTACCTATTTTTTCAGGCTCCGGTATGAAGCACAACGAATTGGCGGTGCAGATTGTCCGCCAGTCAACCATTGCCGACAGTGATGATTTCGCCATTGTTTTTGCGGCGATGGGCGTTAAAAACGATGTTGCGCAATACTTCCGTTCTTCCTTTACATCGGCTAATGTAATGAACAGGGTTGTTATGTTCTTAAATCTTGCCAACGACCCCATAATTGAAAGAATTATGACGCCCAAATGCGCTCTTACTGCCGCCGAATATCTTGCCTTTGATTTGGGCAAGCATGTGCTTGTTGTTATGACCGATATGACTTCCTACGCAGAGGCGGTTCGTGAATACAGCTCGTCAAGAGGTGAAATTCCGTCAAGAAAGGGTTTCCCCGGTTATCTTTATTCCGATTTGGCGTCGCTTTACGAGCGTGCAGGTATGATAAAGGGCAAAAAGGGCTCTGTTACACAAATCCCCATACTCACAATGCCTAACGATGACATTACCCACCCCGTTCCCGACCTTACGGGTTACATTACGGAGGGACAAATCGTTTTAAGCCGTGACCTTGATTCCGGCGGAATTTATCCCCCTGTCAGCGTGCTTCCGTCACTTTCCCGACTTATGAAGGACGGTATCGGTGAAGGCTACACGAGAGAAGACCATCAGCCCCTTGCAAACCAGCTCCTTGCAACATACGCAAAGGTGCAGGACGCAAAGGCGCTTGCCTCGGTTATAGGTGAAGACGAGCTTTCACAGTCCGATAAACAGCTTCTCACTTTCGGCAAGGCATTTGAAAAGGAGTTTATAAATCAATCCTTTACGGAAAACCGCACGATTGAGCAAACACTTGATTTGGGCTGGGAGCTTCTCTCAATGCTTCCCCGCACCGAGCTTGACCGTGTTGACGACGCAATTCTTGATAAATATTACAAAGGTTAAGAATATTTGAATACCGCAGAAAGGAGTGTGTGTAATGGCTGATATTTTTCCGACCAAAAGTAATCTTATGGCGGCGCAGAAATCACTTGCGCTGGCACTTTTGGGCTATGAGCTTATGGACAGAAAGAAAAATATTCTTGTGCGTGAAATGATGCAGCTTGTTGAGGACGCCAAAACCGTTCGCAAGGAAATAAACGAATGTTATGCCGAGGCGTATCATTATCTGCGCCTTGCCAACACCACTCTCGGTATTTGCGGAAATTTTGCACGCACCGTGCCTGTTGACGAAAGCCTTGATATTGATTTTAAAAGCGTTATGGGCGTGGAAATACCCATAATTAAATCAGACGAAAGCACGGTGGCTCCCTATTTCGGGTTGACCTCTACAAACGGCTATCTTGACAAGGCTTACCTCTGTTTTAACGAGGCAAAAAGAAAAACCGTTCATCTTGCCGAGGTTGAATCGGGAGTTTACCGCCTTGCAGACGCAGTAAAAAAGACGAGGAAGCGTGCAAACGCCTTAAACAACATTATGATTCCCCGTTTCCGCAACACAATTAAGTTTATCAGCGAATCACTTGATGAAAAAGAGCGTGAGGATTTCACAAGATTAAAGGTTATCAAGGCGAGAAAAGAGAAAGAAAAAGAAAAAGAAAATCAATAAAAAAACGGTTCAGAGCGAGAGTTATATCCCGTACTGAACCGTTTTTTGATGCTGTAAATATCCAATTATTCTGCGGAAAACATATCCTTGCCTACTCCGCAAAGGGGACATTCAAAATCCTCAGGCAAATCCTCGAATTTTGTACCGGGAGCAATGCCCAAATCGGGTGCGCCCTCAGCCTCATCATATACCCAGCCGCATGCGTCACATACATATTTCACAGCGATTACCTCCCTTCCTGTTGTTAGTTTGCACAACCGCCAATTTAATATTCCGCAAAAATGCGAAAAGAAATTGAACTTTTATGTGTATTTCATTTTAACACACGGGATATTCAAAGTCAATTAAGATTAAGGACTAAAAATGTTGTAAAATCTTTTATTATGTGTTAATATGACATGAATACTACCTACGGAGAAATGAGAATAAACATTGTAATTGTTGGCGACGGAAAGATGGGTTATTATCTTGCCCGTCAGTTATCCGATTTCAAAAATAATATTTACTGTTGATATGCTTATAGGCAGGCTTGAAGTTTTTCCCATGATTATTCTGTTTATGCCCTCTGTGTGGAAAAAGAGCGCATAGGGTAAAGGTGAATAATTATTCACCTTTACACAAATATTTTGGAAAAATATTCATAAATTATTGACACGGTATTTTGTTAGAGTTATAATGCTTTTTGTAATAATTTTTTGTTTGCGGAGGAGTTTTTGATATGGAAAATATCGGCTATTATAACGGTAAAACAGGTCTTATTGAGGAAATGACAATTCCTATGAACGACCGTGTTACATATTTCGGTGACGGCGTTTATGACGCTACATATGCAAGAAATCACAAGATTTTTGCTCTCAGTGACCATCTTGACAGATTTTACAACAGTTGCCGTCTTTTGAAAATCCCCTTTGACATGCCCCGTGAGGAGCTTGCAAAAACCTTGGAGGATTTGGTTAATCAGGTAGATGACGGCGAAACCTTCCTTTATTGGCAGGCAACAAGAGGTACGGGAATGAGAAGTCACGCTTTTCCCTCCACAAAGCCCAATCTGCTTGTCACGGTTACACCCTGCAAATTTAAAAATGTATATAAAAAGCTTCGTCTTATAACCTTGGAAGATACAAGATTTTTCCATTGTAATGTGAAAACACTTAATCTTATCCCCAGCGTACTTGCCGCTGAGGCTACAAAGCAGGCAGGCTGTGACGAATCTGTTTTCTACCGTGTAAGAGGTGAGCAGAAAATTGTTACGGAATGTGCACACAGCAACGTTTCAATGCTGAAAGACGGAAAATTTGTAACCGCACCCCTTTCAAATCTTATTCTTCCCGGTATTACAAGAAAGCATCTTATTGAGATTTGCAAAGAGCTTGGCATACCCGTTGAGGAAAGAGAATATACTCTTGAAGAGCTTTTTGACGCCGATGAAATTATAGTTTCCAGCTCCGGTTCGTTAGGTATAGGCGCATATGAAATGGACGGCAAGCCCGTTGGCGGTAAAGATGAGGCGTTGCTTAAAAAGATTCAGGACGCATATCAGGAAAGACTTGCGAAAGCAACAGCAATATAAGCAATTAAATTTTAAGTTCAAGGAGGAACAATCAAAGGTTTTTATGCTTTTGGCTGTTCCTTTTTCTGTTTGGAAGGAGAATAAATATGACACAGGAAGAGCTTACACTACTCAACATCGGCGATAATCTTGACAATCTTATGAATCTTGACCCCAGAGGCTACGGCGTTTGCAGAATTCTTTATGACGCTTCCAGAAAATACACAGGCAAGCCTCTTTGCCTTAATGCGGCAGAAAAACTTTTAAACACCGTAAAAGACGGTGATTTGGTTTATATTATGTCAGGCTTTGTGCTCCTTGACCACGGCAGTGCGGAAACTGACGGTATTGTAAGCAGTGTGCTTTTGTGCCGTTCCCTTGTGCTTGCCATGAACGCAAAGCCTATAATCATCTGCCAGCAGGATAATGTAGCGGCGGTAAAGGCAATGGCGAGAGTTGTGGGGCTTCATATTTACGATAATATTGACGATGTACTTTCTCACCCCGTTTCAATGGGAGTAATCCCCTTTACAACGGACAAGGAGAAAGCAGAAGCACAGGCTGATGAAATACTTTCCCACGGCCAGCCTGCGGCGGTTATTGCCAATGAATTCCCCGGTGAAAACCGCGTAGGTGAATTTCACAATGCTGTGGGTAAAAGAACAACTCACCTTGAAGCAAAGGCAGATATACTTTTTGATAAAATCAAGGCAATGGGTATACTCAACATTGCAATAGGCGATTTGGGCAACGAAATGGGTATGGCAACAATTTTGCCTCAACTTGACGAATATATCCCCTATGCGGCGGAAGGGCGCTGTAACTGCGGCTGCGGCGGAGGAATTGCCGTGCGCAATGCGGCGGACAACATAATCACCGCCACCGTATCGGACTGGGGCTGCTATGCTATGATTGCAATGATGGCATATCTTAAAGGCGACCTTGATATTATGCACGATTCCGCACTTGAAAAAGAGGTTCTTGACACCGCCGTGCGCAACGGTATGGTGGATATGTACGGCTGGCATATTCCTGCAATCGACGGTTTTTCCGACAAATTCAATATGCTCCTCGTTGACCTTATGCGTGAGTGCATTACATACCCTCTTAAATTGAAAACCACCTGCAAAACATGGTTTGAAAAAACAATCGAATTAGGCTTTTATGACGGTAAAATATGAACGGTAAAACTGAATTCTTGATTGCCGGCGACCGTGGGCTGATTATTAAATTCGGTGACACCATTGACGGCGAAACCAACAACCGCATACGCTCTTTTTGCTCTGTGCTTGAAAAGAAACGCATTGAGGGCATTGTTGAGGTTGTCCCCACCTTTAACAGTCTTTCCGTATATTATGACCCTTGCGTTATCAAAGGCGACAGGCTTATTAAAAAACTTTCGTCGCTTTTGAAAAAGAGTGGTACAAATTCCCAAAACGGGGGCAAAACCTTTGTTATTCCCGTTTTGTACGGCGGAAAATGGGGCGAAGATTTAAACGATGTTGCCGCCCACGCTCACCTTACCGCCGATGAGGTAATAAAAATTCACTCCTCAACGGATTATCTCATATATATGCTGGGATTTTTACCGGGGTTTGCGTATCTGGGCGGACTTGACGACCGAATTGTCACGCCCCGTCTTGACACTCCCCGTACCAAAATTCATGCAGGCGCTGTGGGTATTGGCGGTGAACAAACGGGGATTTACCCCCTTGCTTCCCCCGGTGGCTGGCGGCTTATCGGGACAACTCCTGTTAAGATATACGATGCCAACAGAGCCGAACCCATTTTATACAAAGCGGGCGACAAAATCCGCTTTGAGCCTGTAACGGAAGATGAATTTTATGAAATAGAAAAAGCCGTTAATGAAAACAGATATGAAGTGACCGTTTTGGGAGGCGACGAAAAATGAGCCTTAAAATTACAAGCGGCGGAATGCTCTCCACAATTCAGGATGCAGGCAGAACGGGTGCGCAGTCAACAGGTTTTTCCGTTTCGGGAGTTATGGACCGTGACGCATACCGTGATGCAAATTACCTTGTAGGCAACATTAACGGTGAAGCTGTTATTGAAATGACATACAGCGGCCTGTGTGCCGAGTTTTTGTGTGATACGGTTATTGCTTTTACGGGCGGAAATTTTGCCCCTACAATAAACGGTGCAGAAGTTCCCTGCTACCGTTCCGTATTTGTTAAGAGCGGCGACAAGTTGAAAATGGGTATGACAAAGGACTCCATGCGCTGTTATATGGCGGTAAGGGGCGGATTTGATGTCCCTGTTGTTATGGGGAGCCGTTCCACAAATATGAAAATAAAAATCGGCGGTTTTGAGGGCAGAAAGCTTAAAACAGGTGACATTATTCCTATCGGTAACGGCATTACGGCTCCTATAAAGGAAAGAATTTTACAAAAGCCTGAATACGGCAACGAAATCCGTGTGATTTTAGGCCCCCAGGATAAATATTTTACCGAAAAAGGCATTGATACCTTTCTTTCCTGCGAATATACCGTGTCTGACAAATCCGACCGCATGGGATACCGTTTTGAGGGCGAAGAAATTGAAAATAACGGCACCGATATTATATCGGACGGAATTGCAGAGGGAAGTATTCAGGTTTCCTCAAACGGACAGCCCATAATTATGATGGCGGACCGCCAGACAACGGGTGGATATGCCAAAATCGCCACCGTGATTTCAGTTGACATTCCAAAACTTGCGCAGAAAAAGCCGGGGGAAAAGGTGAAATTTACCGCCGTAACCCTGAAAGAAGCGCAAAAGGAATATATTAAAAAAGAAAAATACTACCGTACTCTTTTTTTGGAGGATTAAAAATGAAATATGAAAATATGAGCCCCTATGAGGTCAGACAACTCATTAGACAAGGGAAAATCGACTATCAGACCTCGGGTATGTGCCGTGGCTTTGCTCAGGCAAATTTGGCGGTACTGCCGAAAAAATACGCATACGATTTTCTGCTTTTTGCTCAGAGAAATCCCAAGCCCTGCCCCATTCTTGAAGTAAGCGACGAGGGAAGCAGATTCTTAAAGAAAATTGCAAAGGACTGCGATATTGCCAACGATTTTCCCAAATACCGTGTTTATGAGCACGGCGTAATGACGGGGGAATATACAAGCGTTGAGCATTTATGGCGTGACGACCTTGTTGCCTTTTTAATCGGCTGTTCCTTCTCCTTTGAGGCGGAGCTTCTTGACTGCGGCGTTTCTGTGCGCCATATTGAAGAGGGCAGAAATGTGCCTATGTATATAACAAACATTGAATGTGAGCCTGCCGGTCAGTTCAGCGGCAAAATGGTTGTAAGTATGCGCCCCCTGCCCCCTGATCAGATAGTCAAGTCGGTAAACATTACAGCCTCTATGCCACGAGTTCACGGCACGCCCGTTCATATCGGCAACCCTGCGCTTATAGGCATTAAAGATATAAATAAGCCCGATTTCG
>CAMGDG010000026.1 GCA_946041635.1 uncultured Clostridia bacterium | reverse complement strand
GCCCTGCCTCGGTTTTACAGCTTCACCCCGATGTTCATATTTTCCTTGATAAGGATGCTGCGGAAAGACTGTAAATTATAAGACCGAACAGCAAAAAAACCGTTCGGTCTTGACAAAATCAAATAATATGCTACAATGTAAGTGAAATAAGGCGAACCGATAGACGGTTAGCCCCATATAAGAATAATCATTTTAAGAAATAATCGTCTTATGTAGGAGTGAGGCGATTATTTCTTTTTTACAGTCATTATGTAACCCGTTGCAAATATCAATACAAGAAGTAAAAATACTGTCTGGCCCATAAGAAACACACCCCCTCGCAGGGGCAAGACTTAACCGCCTACCGTTTAGGCTCACCTTATTCCGACGGATATTCTATCATAAAATGACATATTTTGCAAGCTATAACGGATGACCGAACAGCTAAAAATGCTGTTCGGTCATTTTTTATGTTTCAATTCCTATTGTGATAATTTCAAATGGCTTATACTCCACCGTATCGGTTTCGCCGATTACATCTTCAAGCATATTGAGAAGCTTCACCTTTCCGCCAAGCTTTATTGCGCCTCTTTTGCCGTTTTGCTCGGACAGGCGAATTACAATCATCTTGCCGTTTTCGCTCATTTTCATCGCCTGCATATAAAGCTCGCCGAAGGAATTTTCGCAGGTTAAATCCGCTTTACCGAGAGGAATATTATATTCATATGCGATATTGTTTATTTCCGCTTTCACGAAATCGCCGCCGTGGGGATATATCATATAGGAAAACTCGTGATGTCCCAAATCGCTTGTAACATCGGGGCGTATTGTGGCTCTCAAAAGGCTCAGGCTCATTGAATTTTCCAAAAGTCCTACTCCGTATTTGGAATCGTTGATTAAAGCCACACCGCCGTCTGTTTCCGCCATATCAACCCATTTATGGTGGCAAACCTCAAAGCGAGCCTGCTGCCACGAGGTATTTCGGTGAGTATCGCGTTCAATAAATCCTGCGCTTGTATCGCAAACCGCCTTTCGGGTGAGCACATTACATTCAAACTGCGCCTTTGCAAGGACATGCTTTTCGTTCCAGTCAACAACATTTTCAACCTCAATACCTCTTGACTGACGGAAAACACGGATAATCCTTTTCCAGGTGCTTTTTTCGGTTCCGAGCACGACCTCGAACGAGGCGACCTCGGAATTTTTTTCGACGGTTTTGAGGGGAGAAATTATTTTCACATCAACTTCTCTGTCCTTATAATTGGGGAGAATATCCCATGCATCGTAAACGCCGGGATTGTCCTTATACAGTTTAAGCTTGTTAAACTCCCCGCCTACCCATTCACGGTCAAGCTCACGGTCATAAAGGCTTTCAATACTGCCGTCGTAGTTAAATTTTATCTTATAAAAAGGAGTTGTAACCGTATCGGCAATTTCGCACCAATCGCCCGCAAAGGTGCGCCACCGGATTTCACCGCTTGAAAGAGGCGGCAGATTGGGAATTACCCAATTACCCTGCTTGCCGTAACGAATACTTTTACCGTTTTCATCCTCAATAAAGGTGAGGTGATTACGGGTAAAATTAAGTGAATTAAAATATTTTTCACCTGTGCCTATAATCTTATCAAGTCTGCGGTCAATATCCTCATAATCCGCCATTGCGTCACGGTAAACGGGAGTAATATGACTGCCCGGCAAAATATCGTGGAACTGATTAACGAGAAGCTTTTTGTAGCACTCGCGAAGCTCATCATACGGATACCGAGCGCCCTTCAAATGGCGGAGGGTTGACACCATTTCCGCCTCACGGAGTTTAAATTCAAGCTGACGGTTATACCTTTTCATCTTGGATTTTGTGGTAAAGGTGCCGCGGTGCATTTCAAGGTACAGCTCGCCGTCCCACTTTGCGAGATTTTTATTATCTTTCAGGTTTTTCTTTAAAAACTCGGAGCCGCCCATATGCTCGGTTTTAGGCATTATCGAAAGCTTATCAAAGCGTTTCATAACCTCCAGCATTTCCTCGGTACAGCCGCTTCCGCCGTCGCCGTAGCCGAACATGGACATGGTCTGTCCCCCTGTATTTTTATCCTGATAAGCCTCCCAGTTTTCCTGAATCTGGCCGGGCATATTCCATGTTATAAAGTGGGTAGGCGGTACGCAGGCATAGACCTCGCTTCCGTCAATACCCTTCCAGATAAAGTTGTTGTGGGGGAAACGGTTTGTATCGTTCCAGGTGGACATTTTGTTTGAAACAAAGTAATCCACGCCGCTTTTTTTGAGAATCTGCGGCAAAATCCAACTGTTGCCGAAAACATCGGGGAGCCAGCAGTTGTCAACTGTTTTGCCGAATTTCTCACGGAAATAATGCTGACCGTACATACACTGACGGATAAGACTTTCCGCTGAGGGTATATTGCAGTCCGGCTCAACATACATAGCGCCCACGGGCTCGAACTGTCCCTTTGCAATTTTCTCTTTAAGCTCCTCAAATACATCGGGATAGTATTTTTCAAGCAATTCATATGTAAACGCCTGAGTGTGTGTATATTTGAATTCGGGATAGCGGTCCATTAAGCGAAGCTGAATAAGAATTGTCCGCAGATTTTTTTGCACGGAATGAATCCTTCGCCAATAATACGCAATATCAAGGTGTGAATGAGCAATAAGAGCCACATCGCCGCTGCCCTTGTAGTCGTCGTTTGCGAAAATAACCTCGTCAACATACTTTTTAGCCGCCGCAACATCTTCATTTTTAACATCGTCAAAATCAATGAGATTGAGAGCGTTGTTAAGCTCTCGGTTTAAAAATGCCCGGTAATCCTCATTGAACAAATCGCTTTTTGCAATATCCAAAAGCAGTTCAATATCATACACCAAATCAAGCACGGTATGATTTATTACGGAAAGATATGCACCCTCAAAAATCTGACGGCAGCCACGAACGGAAAGAGATTCCGGATTGCGCTCGTCATCGGGCTTGGAACGGTTATAGCCCTCCATTTCAAAGTGAAGCACAGTTTCATCGCCGATATAGGGAGTTAGCAGAATTCTGTCACGGTTGGGATCCACGCCGCCCACATATTTGCCGTTTACCTTAACGATAATTTCAGCGGCGGTTTTAAGTGAAAACCAGAGTTCCTTGTTTCTGAGTTTTTCGGGAATAATCACATCTGCCTCGAAAAACGCCGTTCCGTCGGGAGTGAAGTACATATCACCTTTTTTAAGCGGACGCCACCCTTCGGGGTAGTATTCATATTCCATTTCGGCTACCTGACGGGCGTCACGCACCTTTATGTTTTCTATCTCGAATTTTTCACTGTATATGTATCTTTTAAGCCAGCCGAAGCGCAAATCCGTCCATTCCTCGGGGCGCATACTTCTTCTTACTACCTTTATATGTGCCATTCAAAATCCCTCCCCTTATTTGTCCCAGAAAAAGGGCTTTTTCTTGTTTGCACGGATTTTGCACTCAATGCCCAAATCTCTTTTTACTTCACCTTTTATCCAATCAAGGCAACGCTCAACGATAAGACACTTCGAACATTCGCCCTGCAACAGCACGGTTAAAACGCCGTTTTCAAAGGAAACAAAATCAATTTCGCCGCCGTCGCCCTGCAATTTCGGTTTAATTACGGTGTTAATATACTCTTCCATTTTCAGCCCTCAATTTCTTTTTTCAAAATACTGCGGTAAGCTTGAAGCTTTTCCTCCGCCTCGCTTTTATCGGTGCCGCACAGGGAATAATAAACCTTCAATTTAGGTTCCGTGCCCGAGGGACGGACTGCAAGCCAGCTTTTATCCTTGAAAATATATTTCAAAACATTTTCCTTGGGTAAATCGCCGATACCCGCCGAATAATCAAGAGTTTTTTCAACATTTTCAAAAAGGCTTTCGCCGTTTTCCCTTAATTTCGTCATTGACGATTTAATTTTTTCGGCTCCGTCCTTGCCCTTTAAAACAAATGTGTCAAGAGTGTCAAGATAATAACCGTGCTCTGCATATATATTGTTAAGAGCGTCAATAAGAGTTCTGCCGTTGTTCTTATGGTATGACGCCATTTGGCAGATTAGCAGGGAAGCCACAACTGCGTCCTTATCACGGGAATGAGTGCCCACAAGATAGCCGTAAGACTCCTCATAACCCATTACAAACTCATTGTCGCCTGTTTTTTCATACTTTCCGATTTGGTCGCCGATATATTTAAAGCCTGTGAGCGTATCCACAATTATAAGCCCGTATTTGCGTGCAACATTTGCTCCGAGTTCACCCGTTACGATGGTTTTTACAAGCGTTGATTTTTGGTTTAGGCTGTCCTTTTTCATTGAAAGCACAAAATCCGCAAGCAGAGCGCCCATCTGATTGCCTGTAATCAAAACAAATTCGCCGTTATGAAGCACTGCCGTTCCCACACGGTCGCAGTCAGGGTCCGTGCCCAATACAAGGTCGGCGTTTTCACGCTTTGCCTGCTCGATTGCGAGATTTAGAGCGTCCTTTTCCTCGGGGTTGGGTGAACGGACGGTGCTGAAATCGCCGTCGGGCAATTCCTGCTCCTTAACAACCGATACATTCATACCGTCAAGAATTCTTCTCACGGGAACATTGCCCGTTCCGTGAAGCGGCGTATAAACGATTTTCAGGTCGGATTTTTCAGAATAAAGCGACTGCTTTTCAACCTCTTTGAGGAATGCTGTGAGCACTTCATCGCCTATTACCTCGATTGTTCCCTCGCTTACCGCCGCCTCAAAATCAGCTGCGGCAACAGATTTCAAATCAGTTACGGCGTTTACATATTTTATTACCTCGTTGGCAAGAGAGGGCACCAGCTGACAGCCTTTTTCGTCATAAATCTTGTAACCGTTATACTCCTTGGGATTGTGGCTTGCCGTAATAACTATGCCGCCGTTACAGCCCAAATACTTAGTTGTAAAGGAAAGCACGGGAGTTGGCATTAAAGTATCAAAAATAAAAACCTTTATCCCGTTTGACACCAGCACTCCTGCCGCGATTTTTGCAAAATACTTTGAATTGTTTCTTGAATCGTATGCAACGGCTACACTGATTTTATCCTCAAATACGGCTTTCAGATAATCGGCATATCCTTTTGTGGCTTTTGCAACGGTATAGCGGTTCATTCTGTTAGGGCCTGCGCCCATAATACCCCGAAGTCCTCCCGTGCCGAATTCAAGTTCTTTGTAAAATCTGTCTTCAAGCTCTTTTTCGGAGGAAATACTCATAAGCTCCGCCTTTGTCTGTTCGTCAAAACCGCACCAATATTCAAACTGTTTCTGAAAATCCATAGCCGTATCTTTCCTTATGTATTTTTACTTTTCTTATGTATTTTTATTGATTTTAATGATACACCAAACATTTTTTACTGTCAATTAAAAATGACATACAGATTATGTATTGTGCATAATTTTTTACCGCCGATTTATGAAAAATTACTATTTATTTCAATGAAATGAATTGTTATAATTACTGTGAATGATTGTATCCAAGGAGCATACTATGGAAAGATTTAAAATAAACATTGAATATTTTACAAACGGTACATATTACAGCACCAATCTTTTTGAAACAGAGCATTTCAAAGTGGGCGTAACTGCAAATACCGACCATATAAAGCTTATTTTAACACCTATGGGTGCGCCTTTGGAAAAAGTTAAATTCAAAATGACCGTGCCCTATGAATTTAACGACGACAAGCGGGTTTTCGTAAACGGCTATCAGTCCTGGACGGACTGCCGTGAATACTTTATTGACGAGGAGCCTCCCCGTCTTGACTTAAAGCAAGAGGTTTCGTTAAAGCTTTCGCCTCTGGGGGCCTCAGGCGATTACAGATTTAAAAAATATGACCGCAGAAAAGGCGTTTTTCACGGTTATTCCTATGCCTATGTGCGTGACGGTGAAAGCTATGACCTTTTCGGCTCGTTGAGCGAGCGGGACGGTTATACAATAATAAATACCGTTTGTCCCGAAAATGAAATAGTTTTTGAAAGAGATATGGAGGGAGTTAACATAAGCTCACCCTACACTCTTATTGATATTGCTCATTTTTCAGGCTCTGAAAATGAAGTATTCGACAAATATTTTGCCGTTATGAATATAGAGAAGCCCCGGGTTTTAAGAGCAAACGGCTACACTACCTGGTACAATTATTACAGCAATATAAATGAGGAAATTGTGCTTTCCGACCTTGAAGCACTTTCAAAGTTGGACGCTGAAATCGACTTTTTCCAAGTGGACGACGGCTACCAGACCGCCGTTGGCGACTGGCTTTCAATTGACCCTCGCAAATTCCCTCACGGTATGAAATATATTGCCGATAAAATCCACGAAAAAGGGATGAAGGCAGGGCTTTGGCTGGCTCCTCTCGGCTGTCAGTACAAATCTGCCGTTGCAAAAGGTCATCCCGATTGGCTTATCCGCGATGCTCACAACAGACCTGTGAAGTGCGGCTTTAACTGGGGCGGATTTTACGCTCTGGACATTGAAAAGCCTGAGGTCAGGGAATATATACGCAATTTCTTCGATGTTGTCCTAAACGATTGGGGCTACGATATGGTAAAGCTCGACTTTTTATATGCCGCATGTATTGTTCCCGCACACGGCAAATCAAGAGGTCAGCTTATGTGCGAGGCTATGGACTTTATCCGTGAATGTGTGGGCGACAAGCTGATTTTAGGCTGCGGTGTCCCCTTAGCGCCCGCTTTCGGCAAGGTTGATTACTGCCGTATCGGTGCGGATATGGACCTTCGCTGGACAAAAAGCCTTAAATTCCACCGTGAGGATGTTTCAACTCCCAATACGCTTGGTAACACCGTGTTCCGCCGCGCTCTTGACGGCAGAGCCTTTTTAAACGACCCCGATGTTTTTCTTCTGCGTGACAGCAATATGAGCTGCACCCTCACGCAGAGAAAGATTATTGCTTCCGTTAACCATATTTTCGGCAGTTTGCTTTTCACATCAGATAACATTGACGAATACGACGATGAGAAGCGCAATCTGCTTTTGCACATTTTCAAAAACGGAAAGCCCGAAGTTATTTCCGCTGAATTTGTAACAACCGATGTTCTGGAAATTCACTATGACGAGGGCAACGGCGCACAGCGTCTTTGCTTCAATCTGAAAAGCGGCGAGCTTTACTGATTTTTCTGTATTCCTATGTAAAAAGGCGGTGAAAAAATGAAAGCCGAAACTCCTCTCGTAAGATACCTTACCCTTGTATTTTTATGCCTGCTTGCGGCGGCAGTTCTTGTTGTTTTCCCCGTTTTTCTCTCGAGAGAGCTCGATAACCAAAGCCGTGATTTCCTCCAAGAAATCTCCGAAAAAAACGGTGAAGCCGTTGGATTTAAATTCAGAGAACAAGCCTCCTTTCTTACAGACCTTGTATCGGAGGTTGACACGGATTTGCTTGACAATCCCGCCGAAGCCGTTAAAGAAATAGATTTAATAAATACAGGGGTTAAATACAAGCGGTACGGCATAATAACCTCGGACGCCACCGCATATACCTCTGACGGAATTGTTGCGCAGGTAGTAAATAAGAAGCTTGTTGCAAAATGCTTTGAAAGCCGCAAATTGACAGTATCTATTCTTTCCGCAGACGAAAGTCTTGACGGTGACGAGGTTTTCATTATGATGCGGCCTATTTATAAGAATAATCAGATAAATCATGTGATGTATGTTGTTTTCACTATTGAGCAGATAACGGAAAACTTCAAATCAGACGCTTTTAACAGCAACGAGTTTTTCTATATTGTTGATATTGACGGAAACAATATTTTCAGCACAAACAAAAGAGAAGGCTACCGCAATATAGACAATGTTTTCTCGGAAAATATGCAAGAGGAAAAATATAAGGGTGAACGCATACCTCAAATTCAGGAGGATATGAAAAACGGAGAATCGGGCGTAACATTCAGTTCTAAAAACAGCGATTTTTATCTTTACTATGCCCCGCTTCATTTTAACGATTGGTATCTTTTTTCCGTTGTTCCCGCAAGTGAGGTAACGGCAAGAAGAAATACGGTTCTTGCATATGTAATACTTCTGTGCATTTTCCTTATCGGCGTTTTCTGTCTTTTTGCTCTTTACATCGTCTCCTCGGAGCGCCGCAAAAAGAATGAGCTTGATAAGCTTCTTTATACTGACAGCCTTACAGGCGGTCCCTCTTATGCAAAGTTCTGCCTTGATGTTAAAAAGCAGCTTGCAAAGGGTTACAAAAAAGCCGCTTATATTGTTATGGATATTGATAATTTCAAGCTTATAAACAGTTATTACAGCTATGAGCACGGCAACAAAACCATAAATTACATATACTCTGTCTGGCGTGATATGCTGAGAGAAAACGAGTTCGTTGGCAGAATAGCAGCCGACCGTTTTGCGGTATATCTTAAATATTCCGATGAAAACGAGCTTAAACAGCGAATTGATGACTTCTGTAAAAACTGCCGTACTTATGATAATGAGGGAATGACAAATTATATTTTAACTCCCAGTATCGGTATATACTACATAAATCCCGATGATAAGAATATTCAGCAAATTCAAAACTGTGCGGTTATTGCAAAATCCCTTGTTAAGGGCGACAGCGACCATCTGTATTCCGTTTATAACGATAAGCTGAAAAATCGCCTTACAAATCGCAAAATACTTGCGGATAAACTCGTCCAAGCCATAGAAAACGAGTCATTGTCTGTTATGTTCCAGCCGCAGTTCAATGCATCTAACAGAAAAATCTGCGGAGCAGAGGCTCTTCTGCGCTGGCAGGACGAAAACGGAAACTCTATTTCCCCGGCAGATTTTGTTCCCCTTGCAGAGGCATGCGGTCTTATTGTTGAGCTTGATAAATTTGTATTCAGAAAAGCCTGTGAAGCACAGCGCAAGATGGCTGACGCAGGTCTTAGCGAAATTGATATTTCAATAAATGTTTCCCAGCAATCTCTTTATAACGCAAGCTTTGTTGATGACTATGTGAGCATAGTAAAAAATACAAATGCGGACATATCCCATATTCAGCTTGAAATTACGGAAAGCACGCTGTTTGACAACAACAAGGTTTTTGTGAAATTATTGAGAAAACTGCATAAAGTCGGCTTTAAAATACTTATGGACGATTTCGGAACGGGGTATTCTTCCATGATGCTTTTGAAATCAATGCCCATTGATTATTTGAAGCTTGATAAATCCTTTATCGACGATTATGACAGTATGCGCGGCGGCATAATTATAGAATGTATTATGTCCATGGCGAAGAAACTCGGCATGGTGCTGATTTCGGAGGGCGTTGAAACCGAGGAGCAGTTCTCATATATTTCAAATATGGGCTGTGACATAGTTCAAGGCTATTACTTCTGCCGTCCCGTTTCTTTTGACGAGCTGTGTAAAATGATAGAAAACTCATAATGTCTTTACAAATTCGTGCCCCACTCTTCTTATTTTAACTTCAACCTCAACGCTGTATCGGCTTTTTGCCATGAGAGCGTTGAGGTTTTCTTCATTATCTCTGTAAACCGAGGGATATTTCTGAAAAATCAGCCTTGAATATCCCGGTGCGTCGCAAACCTCACCCTCGTATAGTTTGGAAAGCAATTTTTCACTTTCGGTTTTCAAATAATTTTCAGCGTATTGACTAAGCTCCTCCAGCCTTTGCCTATCCAGACTTTTTTCAATTCCGTT
Source organism: uncultured Clostridia bacterium (assembly GCA_946041635.1). GTDB lineage: Bacteria > Bacillota > Clostridia > Oscillospirales > Acutalibacteraceae > Fimenecus. The sequence continues at coordinate 7,563 of CAMGDG010000026.1, read as the reverse complement.
GTATATTTCGGCAACATCGGTGCTGAGTTTGATTTTAACCGTATAATGCGGTGTTCCGTCAAGGATTTTTACCGTTCTGTAAACGTTGCAATTCACAATACTCATGGCAACTTTTTCGTTTTCATCTGTCTTATATGAAAACTCGCCGTTATAAACTCTGCCGCAAAGGAAATTCAGCATTGATGTTTCGTCACCGTTCAGAGTTGATTTAAGCTTTGCATTGCAAAAAAGCGCCGTTTCTTTAATCTGAACAATCTTTTGACCCTCCGCCTCCTCCAAAGAAAGGACAGGCATTGCAAAGCACGCTTCACTATCGCGGTATCTGTTTACAAGCTCATAAAGCTCCAGCTTAAAAATCCCCGTATTATATTGTGCCGCCTCAATTGTGTCGTCAATACTGTCGGCAATAACCTCTCCGCTGTTTTTGGCCTCTAAAATTTCATCGGCTCTGTTTTCGGCAAGAGCCACATAAACCGAAGGTCCGTTGTGAGCGTCACGGGCAAAAAAATCAATAACACCTTCAATTCCTCCCAAGGCAGTTGCCTTTCCTATTACAATCACACGGTTTTGTGAATAAAGAGGGATTTTCCCCTCAAAGCTTACAACGCTCTTAATCGCCGTATAAACCGTATCACCGTGCACCTTGTATATTTTTACTGTTTCCTCACTTCCGCTTTCCTGCACCGAAGCGGAATAGGTGCTTGTATTTATCGCTTGAAGCGTAACGGTATAACCGCCGTCATCCTCTTTATCAATGCCTATACCCTGAATAATCAGTCGGTTGCTTATATCGTTTTTATATATTTCACTTCCACCGAAGGAAAAGAGTATTGCAAAAATTACCACTACTGCAACAATTATCTTATTCATACTTCTTTCTCCTGTTTAAAACAAGCATAACCGCAGGGATTACCGTAGCCGTCAAAGCCGTAGCAATAAGCTTTGCCAAGGAATTGTCAACCACCGTAAATCTTTGAACGGAGCCTGCAATATAAAGGCAGATAACCGAAGACAATGCGCCCAAACCTGCTAAAATAGTTTTTTTGCTTAAATTTTCAAACTCTTTATGCAGAATGTCCCCTTGAAGATAAAGTAAAAACGAAACCTTCAAGAAGGCGCACAGTATCCATATTCCCGTAATGATGGGGTCAAGCCTGCCGAACATTGAAAATTTTGCCAATGCCGCCAGAGAATGAACGGGGAAAAGCTGAGTATTGGTAAAGTTGCCCATAACACCCACCTCCACGAAGAAAAGCGACGCCGTAACCAATGCCTGCAAAAAAATCCATATGAAAAAGCTTTTCGTCTTTTTCCCCGAGGCAACGGGGATTGCCAAGGTTATCATTACAAGCTCAACAGTTCTGCCCGCCGCATTCAAAGCCGTTTTAAAAACGGGCAGAACGCCTTTATAAAAAACAGGCGTATAGTTTAAAAAATCAATTTTACCTATAAGTGTGGCAATAATGAAAACAAGCGCCGCCGTTACGGGTATTACCGATAAAACGGCACTTCTTCCCAGCGCCTCAATGCCCAAATAAGCACCATAGCACCCGATGAGTATTACAAACACTAAAAAGTAATTTACATTTGTTTCGGGGAATACGATTGTGCCTGTAAACAAATCCAATCTTGAAACGGTTGTAACAGTAAAATAGAACAGTACGGCGCTGTAAAAAACAGCAAGGATTTTTCCGCCCTTTGCCCATTTGTTGCGCACAATATCAAGAATATTCATATCGGGATTTCTTTTGAAAAGGAAATATACGGGTATCATCATAACAACGCATATAAGATAACGGAGCACCGCCTGCACAACCAAATCGGAAAGCTCAATATCTTTTGTATATGACGGAATATAGGTAAAGGTTGTCAGCAGTCTTGTAAGAAATAGCATTGAAAAAAACTGAAAAGTGCTGATTTTAGATTTTGACATATTGATTCTCCGAAAAGCATTAAGATTATTTCATTTTGGATATTTCCATCCGCCGTTTACCCATATTAACCCAACTTTCACGCATAACAAGGTCACGCCACGCACCGATTTTAGTGGGAGAAAGCGGCGACATAAAGGGTGTGTTGTACGGGCTTAATGATGCCATATTTACAAGCACCGCCGCAAAGCCCATCATTATGCCGTATATTCCCACCATTCCGCCGATTATAATAAAGGTAAACCGCATAACCGCAACAGGCTCGTAAAGGCTTGAAACAACAAAGGAGCTGACAGCCGTAAGTCCCACAACGATAAGCATGGGAGCGGCAATAATTCCCGCCGTTACGGCAGATTCACCGATTACAAGCGCCCCCACAATGGAAACGGCGTGTCCCACCGCCTTTGGCATTCTAAGCCCCGCTTCACGGACAATTTCATATACTAAGTGTATCAGAAGCGCCTCCGCCACTATGGGCAGGGGTGTTTTGCTTTCCTGACTTGTTATTCCGAACACCATTGTTTCAGGTATCATTTCCTGATGAAAGGTGCAAATTGCCACATATAAGCCCGGCAAAAACACGCTGAACATAAATGAGATTATTTTTAATGTACGGACAAAAGCCGCATAATACGGTCTTTTCAAATAATCGTCAAGAGAATGGAAATTTTCAATAAAAAGGTGGGGAACAATTAAAGCGTCGGGAGTGCCGTCAACAATTATGCCCACTTTCCCCTCGCTGAGCTTGGCGGTGAACACATCGGGCCGTTCCGTTGTACCCACGCAGGTAAAAACAGATGCTTTTTTATCGTCCAGAAAGGGCTGAATAAAGCCCGAGCCTGCAACAATATCAAGCTGTGCGTTTTTTATTCGTTCCACCACATCATCAAGGAGTTTACCGTCGGTTCGGTCGGACATATAGCAAACGCAAACACGGGTTTTGCTTGTTGTGCCGACCTCCAAGGTTTTAATCTTGAAAACGGGACTGCGAACACGACGGCGCACCATTGCAATATTGTCCTTGAAATTTTCCACAAAGCCCTCGCGGGAGCCTCGCTCCTGATTTTCGGTGCCCGGCTCATCGGGGCTTCTTTTTGCAAAGCTCTGCACGCCGAAAAGCACGGCAAACTGCGCACCCTGCGCCATCAGTACAAGATTTCCCGAAAGCATTTCGGAAATTGCCTTGTCTATATCGGAGGTTATGGATTTATCAATACTGGCAGATACTCCGTCCGCCGCTTTATACACAATACTGTCGCCATTTGTATCGGAAAAGTCCGTGTTAATTACGGGGAACATTATCTGCTCGGTTATAAGGAGATGATCGCACATTCCGTCCAGCATTACAAAAACAAAATCATGACCGCTGACGGTACAGTCACGGTATTTCACATCGAAGGATTCTCCCAGCTGCTGTTTAAAATATGCTTTGTTTTTTTGCAAATCCGCCGATACCCTTACCTTTTCTTTATTGCTTTTCTCATCCTGTACGGTAATTTCTTCTATTCTTTTTTTGAACCACGAGTTTTTCATACTTATCACCTATTTAATATTTTCCCCGAACGCAAAGTAATATTCCGCGGTGAAAAGCAAAACATAAGTTTATGAAGAAAGGAGAAAAGTTATGTTTGTAACTCTTATCAGAACTGTGATTCTGTATTTATTTGTAATAGCAACCGTCCGCATAATGGGAAAAAGGCAGATAGGCGAGCTTCAGCCCACAGAGCTTGTTATTACCATTCTGCTTTCCGAAATTGTGGCAATTCCCATGCAGGATAATGATATTCCCCTCTTAAGCGCCGTAATTCCCGTGATGGTGCTTGTGGGCTTTGAAATACTCATTTCCGTAATAAGCCTTAAAAGCGTGAGATTTCGCTCGGCAATGCAGGGCAATTCCATTATTGTTATCCGAGACGGTGTGCCGGATTTAAAGGAAATCAAAAAAATCCGCTTTACCATTGACGATATTCTTGAAGCGCTCAGGCAAAAGGATATTTTTGATATTTCAAAGGTGCAATACGCCATAGTTGAAACAAACGGAGCCATAAGCGTTATGTTAAAGCCGGAATTCAGCGAAATAACAAAAAAAGACCTCCGCCTGAAAGCGGAGGACAACGGCATACCGTGCGCCGTGATTGTGGACGGCAGAATTATTGAAAGCAACTTTCAATACTGCAATATGACTTTAAAAAAGTTTTATGAGTTAATCAAAAAAGACAATATTAGAATTGAAAATACTCTTTTGATGACTGTGGATAAAAAAGGCAACAAAACAGTTATCGGAAAGGACGGAAAATGAAAAGAACCGTACTCGCCATTGGCGCACTTTTAATGTCGGTTATACTCTGCTTTGCGGGGTTTATGATTTTAAAATCCACCTGCAATAAAATAACAAAGGCGCTTGATAATGTATCGCAAAGCGCCGCAGAAGAAAACCTTGAAGAAGCAAAGAAAAGAACGCAGGAGGCGGTGCAGCTTTGGGAGAATATTCACGGAAGAATTGAAGCGCTCACAAAGCACGCCGAAACAGACGAGCTTGAAGAAACAATAAAAAGCCTCACCGTATATGCCGAGCAAGGCAATATGGAAAGGCTTTATGAAAAATCAGAAATTGCTAAAAACCGACTTGAACATATCATCAAAAACGAATTGCCCTTATTCAGCAACATTTTTTAAAATCTTATCTGTGTCAGAAAGATTTATACGCTTTGATACGATAAAGGTTTTCCTCTTTTGTCTTCCTTTATCCGTATTGTATGCTCCGTCCTGCTTTTCCTCGGCGGAAAAAATACCGTAAGAGGAGGTTACAACCGTTCCGTCCTGTAAAACTACATTGCCGCAATAGCCTGTGTCTGCATTTGCAACGATTGAAGGCTTATTCTGGCGGGGCAGATATGTATGGGCAATTTTTATGCGGTACTGACCGCTTGATGCTCCTTTTAAGTCATCATATGTACCAACCCACGCAACCCAGCCTTGGGAATACCAACTGTGCTCGCCGCCGAGTTTTCTCATTTTACGAACCTCAGAAGGATTGCGCTCTATGGAACGGAAGGTGATAAACAGCCTGCCGTCCGGAGTATAATCCGCTTTATGGCGCTCACCGTTAAGAGCAGAGGGAGCCTCAACAGGCTTTGACCAGGTTTTTCCCTCGTCCTGTGAAAACATAAGAAGGCTGTTGCAGGTTTTTTTATTGCAGCGGGCAATAAGGCAAATTTCATCGCCCTCTCCGCCGTTTGATCGGACTGCCTCAACCTCGCAAATGCCTGCGTATGTTTCAATATCACGGTATTCGGTAAGATACGGCTCGGGCTTTGACCAATTATAGTCGCCGTTTTCGTCAAAAGTAAGTATTGTTTTATAATTTATAAACTTACTGTCGTGAAAAAGCCCCATCCATTTATCCACAAACTCGCCGTTTTCTTTAAGCCTTGTAAGGGACGCCATGGAAACAATGGGAATTACTGGGAATTCGCTGTTCTTATCCCAAAACAGTTTAAATTCCGTCCATGTTTTTCCCTCGTCTTCTGAAATTGAGCAGTTAAATCCGCCGGGAGTAGGAGTATTCACCCATTTCGGATTGCCTGAAATGAGAATAAGCTTTTCCGTGCCGTTTTTAAACTGCAAGCGGTAAACCGTTGGCGTTTCAAGAGACTTTTCCCACGAGCGAGGCGGATTTTCTATTGTTTCGGTATATGTTTTTCCGCCGTCGCTGCTGATTTTTGAGATAATTCTGCCCTTTCCGTGCCCCTCGGGGAAAAATGTGAGAATTCTGCCGTCACGCAAAAGCACGGAATCGGGATGCCCCAAATAGCCGCTTGACGCATCAACAACGGAGTAATCATATAAATATTCCGTGCCCTCAATCATTTTATCGGGCTTCTCTGCAAGGTCTATCAAAGGAATATTACAACGCTCTGCCTTTTTGGGAAAAGGTTTTTTCTTAAACAGCATTTTATTCACCCTTTAAAAGTTTGTTTGCGAGATACGCGGCACCCAACATTCCCGCTTTGTTGCGAAGCTTTGCTTTTTCAATGCGTACGCACTTATAGTTATCGTCCAATCTGCTGTAAAGCTTTTCTTTGATGTGGCCCACAAGCAAATCCTCTGACATAATTCCGCCGCCTAAAATAATCAAAGACGGGTTGAAAATATTACAAAGGGACACAAGACCGTTGACAATTTCGTTTTCCCAATTGTCCAATTCTTCAATAATCACGGGATTTTTAAGATTTTCCTCTTTAAAAATCTCTCTGCCGGACATATATCTGTCAAAACGCTCAGAAACGATATTTGTAAAAGCACGGCATGAAGCATAAGCCTCATAACAGCCTTTTCTGCCGCAGGTGCAGTCTCTGCCGCCTGCATGAGTAACCATGTGACCAAACTCACCTGCCGCACAGTTCGTACCTCTGAAAACATCGCCGTTCCAGAAAATGCAGCCGCCTACGCCCGTACCGTAAGTAAGGCAAAGAAAATTATCCTCGCCCACGCCTGCGCCGAAGTGAGCCTCGCCTAATCCCGCACAGTTAACATCGTTATCCACGGCAACGGGAACGCCGTATTTTTTCTCAAAAGTGCCTTTAAGGTCAGAGCCCTTATAGTTGGGAATATTGCCTGTTCCGTCAGTAACAATTCCTTTTTCAAAATCTACCTGACCTGCGGTGCTTATACCGATTGCGTCAAACTGACCTGCGTATTCATCCATCTTCATTTCAAGGGATTTCATAACACCGTTGCCGCCGTAAAAGGCGTTGGTAGGCATTTCTTCCGAAAACAGTACATCGAAGTTTTCGTCAACCATTCCGTATTTTATTGCTGTTCCGCCGACATCAAAAACCAATATTTTCATCGCTATACCTCTGTAACCCTTGAAAATTTTTTTGTTATATCCCTGGGCCTTGTAATCGCCGTTCCCACAACTGCCGCATGCACGCCTATGTTCAAAGCCGTTTTTAACTGTTCGGGAGTCCATATTCCTCCCTCTGCAATTACGGGGCAATCAAGCTCCGTAACATATCTTTCCATAAGCTCAAAATCGGGAAGGCTTCTGCCCTTTGTATACGGCGTATAGCCGCTCATTGTTGTGCCGATTATATCAAAGCCTATGTCTCTCGCCCGCTTTCCCTCCTCAAAGCAGGAGGTATCCGCCATAAAAAGCTTGTCCGGATATTTCTTTCTAACTTTCAGGAAAAACTCTTCAAGCGTTTTCCCGCCGGGACGAAGCCTGTCGGTAGCGTCAATGGCGATAATATCCACTCCGCAATTACAAAGCGAATCCACTTCTTTTTCGGTAGGTGTTATATACACCTCGCTGTCAGGATAAACCTGCTTTATTATGCCGATAATGGGAAGACTTACGGTCTTTTGGATTTCCGTAATATCCTCCACCGTATTCGCTCTTATTCCCCCTGCACCGCCCTCAAAAGCGGCATATGCCATTCTCGACATAATGTAGGAGCTGTGAAGCGGCTCATTCTCCAAAGCCTGACACGATACTATCAGTTTGCCCTTGATTGCTTCAAGAATTTGCGTATTGTTCAACTTTTCACTTCCCGAACAGACAATTTGTATAATATTATAGTATACCTGTCTCTTATACACATCTCCGAGCCCACGAGACAAGAGGCAA
>CAMGDG010000025.1 GCA_946041635.1 uncultured Clostridia bacterium | reverse complement strand
GCAGGCTGGATATCCGTTGAAAGCCACGATGCGGCTGTTTCTTCAAGTATAGGATATGTGACTAAGGTTAATGTGGGCGGCGTTGAAATGAGCGGACTTGATTTCAAAACTAAGGTATTTTCTTCACAACCCCTCGCTTCTCATTGCTTTACCGTTACTTATGACAGCACAAGCAGTACATTTACAGTTACGACATACGGCGAAGGTCTTGGCGTTGGTATGAGCAAAACAGGCGCTAATTCACTTGCCGCTAACGGTACAAAATACAAGAAAATTCTTTCAACATACTTTAACACAACTACATTGGCTAAGGAGGAGAATGTATGAAAATTTTAGTTACGGGCGGAGCCGGTTTTATCGGTTCGCACACGTGCGTTGAGCTTTTAAATGCGGGATATGAGATTGTTGTTGTTGATAATCTCTATAATTCCAGCGAAAAATCGTTGGAGAGAGTCCGTGAGCTTACAGGCAAGGATTTTGCGTTTTATCCTTTTGACATCCGCGATAAGGATAATATGCGCAAGATTTTCAAAGAGCATAAGATTGACGCTTGTATTCATTTTGCAGGTCTTAAAGCCGTAGGCGAAAGCTGTCAGAAACCTTTGGAGTATTATGACAACAATATAGGCGGAACTCTTGCTCTTTGCGAGGTTATGAGAGAATTCAACTGCAAAAAAATTGTTTTCAGTTCTTCCGCAACCGTTTACGGTATGAATAATATTTCTCCCTTGAAGGAAAATATGAAAACAGGCGGTACAACAAATCCTTACGGTACCACGAAGTATATGATTGAAATAATTTTGGAGGATTTCCATAAGGCGGACAGCGATTGGGCAGTAACGCTTCTCCGTTACTTTAATCCCATCGGTGCTCATAAGAGCGGCAGAATAGGCGAAAACCCCAACGGAATCCCCAATAATCTTATGCCTTATATTACACAGGTTGCAATCGGTAAACGCCCGTTTTTGAGCGTTTACGGAAACGATTACGATACCCATGACGGTACAGGCGTCAGGGATTACATCCATGTTGTGGATTTAGCGCTCGGTCATGTTAAGGCTGTTGAAAAAATTATAAAAGATACTCCCGATGTCAATATTTACAATCTCGGTACAGGCAAGGGATACAGCGTGCTTGATGTTGTAAATGCGTTTGAGCAGGCTTCAGGTCAGCATATTGAGTATAAAATTGTTGAAAGACGCCCCGGCGATATTGCAACCTGCTATTCCGACGCTTCAAAGGCATATAATGAGCTTGGCTGGAAGGCTGAGCGTGGGCTTCTCGAAATGTGTGAGGATTCATGGCGCTGGCAGAGCACTAACCCCAACGGATTTGAGGAATAATACGAAAGGGTGTTATTTATGAAGAAAAAAGGATTATTTATCGGTATAGGCGCAGTTGTTCTCGTTGCAGTCATTATTATTATGAGTGCTGTGTCAACATATAACGGTCTTGTTGCAAAGCAGGAAAAAGTGCAGAATACCGATGCTCAGATAAAAACATATCTTCAACGCAGAGCGGATTTGATTCCTAACCTTGTTAATACAGTTAAGGGCTATGCCGCTCATGAGGAAGAGGTTTATACCGCCCTTGCCGATGCACGGGCTAAGCTTAATTCAGCGGCTACACCTGCCGAATATGAGGAAGCGGAGCAGAGCTTTAATTCTGCATTTTCAAGACTTCTTGCAGTGGTTGAAAACTATCCCGAGCTCAAAGCAAATGAGAACTTCATTTATCTTCAAGATGAACTTTCAGGGTCCGAAAACAGAATAGCAACTGCTCGTAAGGATTATAACGATGCCGTTACGGAGTATAATCAGGCGATAAGAAAATTCCCTGCGGTGATTTTTGCAGGAATGTTTGGCTTTGAAAAGGCAGAATATTTTGAGGCTACGCCCGAATCACAAACCGTTCCGTCAGTAAGTTTCGAATAATGCTGAGAATATGAAAAAGGTTTTTCAAAGCTTCTGCATTTTGATTGTTTTGTGCATTATTATGTCTTGCACAGCCTTTGCAATAGATTTGCCGAAGCCGACAAACGAATTTTTTGTCAATGATTTCGCAGATGTTATTGATGAAGAAACCGAAAACGATATTATGGCTATCGGAGCAAGTCTGTATAAACAGACAACTGCCCAGGTCGTTGTTGTTACGGTGGATTCTCTTGACGGATACGATGTTGACGAATATGCCCTTGAACTCGGCAGAGAGTGGGGCGTAGGGGACGAAGATAAGAATAACGGCGTCGTTTTGCTTATGGCTGTTTCCGAAAGAAAGGTTACAATCCAGGTAGGATACGGCCTTGAAGGACGGTTGACCGACGGTAAAACAGGCAGAATTCTTGATAACTACGCTGTTCCCTATCTTAAAGACAACGATTATTCAAAAGGACTCAGTGAAGCTTATAAAGCGATTGTTACCGAGGTGTATGCGGAATACGATGTTACACCGCAGGTTGACTACGACATGGATGAGTATTATAATGATGATTCCGACGCTATGGATAGAGTCGTGTCGCTGATTATAATTGTCATTGTTTTGCTGATAATATTCGGCGGAAGGCATGGCAGAAGAAGATTTTTCTTCGGGCCGTTTTTCGGGGGTTTCCACGGTGGTTCAGGCGGAAATGACGACTTTTTCGGCGGAAGCTCACATTCCGGCGGTTCGTTTGGCGGAGGATTTTCCGGCGGCGGAGGTTCCTTCGGGGGCGGAGGCTCTTCAAGAGGCTTTTAAGGAGGATGTTTATGAGGGTATTTGATTTTGATAATACAATCTATGACGGCGAAAGCGGTATGGATTTGTTCCTTTATTTCTTTAAGAAAGATCCAAAAGGCTTGCTTAAATATACTCCTAAATTTTTTGAAGGCTTTGTAAAATATAAGCGCGGTAAAATCACTATTGACGAGGTAATGGAGGATTACGGCGTAATTTTAAAGGAATACTGCGGTCAGGTTCAGGATGTTTTCGGTGAAATGGAGACATTCTGGGACCAAAATATGGAAAAAGTAAAAAGCTTTTACTACGAAATGCAGGACGAAAACGATATTATTGTTTCCGCATGCCCTGTATGCCTTTTGAAAATTGCCTGTGACCGAATAGGGATAAAGCACTACATCGGCTCTGATGTTGACCCCATAAACGGTGAGATTAAAAGCGTTTGCTACAAGGATAAAAAGGTGGAGGCTTTCCGCAGGGAATTCGGCGATGTCGAAATTGACGAGTTTTACACTGATTCCATGAGCGATAAGCCTATGATGGATATATCAAGAAATGTGTTTATGGTTGACGGTGATAAAATCACTCAAATTAAAAAAGACGGTAAAATGATAAAAGTTAAAGCATAATTTAATAATTTTATGAGCAGGTTGGGCAGTTGCGCAGAATTTTCTGTGAGGAAAGTCCGAGCATCACACAGCAGGGTAACGGCTAACAGCCGCCGAGGGTGACCTTAGGGAAAGTGCATAGAGAATAACCGCCGCTTTTTGCGGTAAGGGTGGAAAGGCGAGGTAAGAGCTCACCGGCGTTGCAGAGATGCAGCGGCCGAGCAAACCCTACCCGATGCAACATCGACAGGAGTTGTCAGCTGGGCAGATACTCCGAAGGATGGCTTCAGGTGTGCGGCAACGCACATCGCAGATAGATAATTGCCTTAAACGACAGAACTCGGCTTACAGACCTGCTCATATTTTTATAAGACGGAGTTTATCCGTCTTTTTTTATTCAATCACCAAATACCTTATTTTCCGTATAATGTGTTGAGGTGATTTTTATGGTTGACGCATTGGCAGGGACCGTTTTTGTGTGCTTAATTCTGCTGGGAACAGTTGCATTTTGCTACATTATTATGTTAAAATTACTTATACCTAAAACCGACGGTGATTATTACATATTCATTCCCTGTGATAAAAACACAAAGGATGTTCGTAAAAAGGCTTACGGTATGAGATTAAAACTTAATCTTTTCAGCGACGGAATTTACGGAAAAATAGTAGTGCTGGATTCGGGAATAACCGAAGAAGAGCGGGAAAGCCTTCTTGAAATCTGTAAAGAAAGCAACGGAATATATTTAGTCCCCGGGGAAAAAATAAAGGATTTTCTAAATGGAAGAATTTGAAACAAAAATTAAATTGCAGGGTACTGTAACCGATATAACCTTTCGTAACGATACAAACGGCTATACTGTGTTTACGGTTGATACCACCGATGAGGAATTAACGGTTGTGGGAACAGCATTCGATATAAAAACAGGCGACCGTGTAGAGCTTGTGGGTGATTATACATATCATTCAGTTTACGGCAGGCAGTTTAAAGCGGATTTATGCACAGCCCTTTTGCCTGAAACTGTCGATGACCTTTACCGTTATCTTTCAAGCGGCGTAATTAAGGGTATAAGAGAATCAACCGCCCGAAAAATTGTTGACCGTTTCGGAGAAAAAACCTTTGAAATTCTTGAAAACGATTCTGAACGCCTTGCCGAAATCAAGGGTATTTCTCTTGAAAAAGCAAGGAAGATCGGAAAAGAGTATAACAGGCAGTACTCTACCCGTGCCCTTATTATGAATTTGTCCCGTTATGGGCTGAATACGGGAGAGTGCATATTGGCGTTTGAAAAATTAGGTAATAACGCCGTTGAACTTATTGAAGAAAACCCGTATATTCTTTGCGAGGGAGAAAACAGAATTTCCTTTGAAAGAGCAGAGCAAATTGCCGATATGCTCCCCGCTAAACCGCAGTCACAATGCCGTATTGAGGCAGGCGTGGTTTATGTAATTACCCATAATTTCTATAACGGACACACATGTGTTCCCCTTGAAAAGCTTTATGCTCCGTCATGCGAATTGCTGAACGAAAGCCGCGATAATATTGAAATTGCGATTGAAAGTCTCAAAGAAAAGCGCAGAATAGTAATTGAGGAAATTAACGGGCGTGATTTCGTGTTTTTACCCGAAGCATACCGAGCAGAACGCTCTATTGCCAACAGAATGAAAGTTTTGCTGCGCTATCCGCCTGAAAATCCCATACCTGTTGAACAGTACATAGATAATCTTCAAAAGCAAAGCAAAATTGAATATGCCGAAAAGCAAAAGCAGGCAATAATCACGGCTGTAAATAAAGGTATTCTTATTCTCACAGGCGGTCCGGGTACAGGCAAAACCACAACCCTGAACGGTATAATCGGTATGTTTGAAAAGGATAATCTTGATATTGCACTTTGCGCTCCGACAGGCAGAGCCGCACAGCGAATGACCGAAGCAACAGGCAGAACAGCCGCAACAATTCACAGATTGCTTGAAGTTGAGTGGGACAGTAACGATAAACCCGTGTTTAAACGGAATTTGCGCAATCCTCTCGACTGTCAGGCGGTGATTGTTGATGAAATGTCTATGGTGGATATTTTCCTCTTTTCAAGCCTTTTGGACGCATTGCCTTTCGGTTGTCGCCTTATAATGGTGGGGGATAGTGACCAGCTTCCTCCTGTCAGCGCAGGCAACGTTTTAAAGGATTTGATTGACAGCGGCCTCGTCCCTGTTGTTCAGCTCACCGAAATATTCAGGCAGGCGATGGAAAGCAATATTGTCAGAAACGCCCATGCAATCGTAAGCGGCAAGCATATTGAAACAGAATATAAAGAGGGAGATTTTTACTTTTTACACCGTAATTTCCCTCTTGACGCAGTACGCACAATAAAAGATTTATATACTAAAAGATTGCCCGAAGCATATGGACTTGACCCGCTTACACAGATACAGGTGCTTTGTCCTTCAAAAAAAGGAGATACGGGCACACAGAATCTCAACCGTGTGTTGCAGGAGGCTGTAAATCCTCCCTCGTCGGAAAAGCGGGAGTATAATACTGGCTACCGTCTTTTCAGAACAGGCGATAAGGTTATGCAGATAAAAAATAACTATAATATCCATTGGGAAACCGAAAGCGAGGAGGGCGACGGTATTTTTAACGGTGATATAGGATTTATTGAGCTTATTGATTTGCATAACGATGCGATTATTATTGATTTTTCCGGCAAAAGAGCAACATATTCAAAGGAGCAGTTGGCGGAAATCGAGCTTGCTTACGCCGTTACGGTGCATAAAAGTCAAGGCAGTGAGTTTGATGCTGTGATTATGCCCGTAATTTCGGTTAACAACCGCCTGTGTTACAGAAATCTTTTATATACCGCCGTAACAAGAGCAAAAAATCTTATGATACTTGTAGGTACTGCGGGCTGTGTAAATAATATGATTGAAAATTGCAAAACGCAGCTTCGTTATTCATCTTTAAAGCAATTTTTGCTTGACAATGGCGAAAAAGGTAGTATAATGTAAAAAGCCAAGTAAATAGTGCGTGGGGGCTGACGGTAAGTCGGCTGAGATTGAGGTTTATTCCGCCTCTGACCATTGAACCTGATACGGATAATGCCGTCGTAGGAAGTTTTTTCAGCCTTGCGGTATTCCCTTGGCTGAATTTTTTTATTTGGAGGAAAAATAAATGAAAAAGCAAAAACTCTATTGGCTTGTTGAAAGCGCACTTATGATTGCGCTGGGTATTGTTTTGGAGCTCGTTTCCAAAATGATAATCCCTGAAATGCCTTTTGGCGGACAGGTTACCATCGTCAGCATGCTTCCTGTTATTCTTGTCAGCTGGAAGTACGGAATTGCAAAGGGACTTGTCACCGGCTTTGTGTATTCTTTGATTGAAATGATGCTCGGCGCAAAAACGATATCTGCGGCATTTCTTCCCGTTGAGGAGGACGGTCTCGGCATTTGGGGCGCAATCTTGATGCTCGTTCTTGACTACATCGTTGCATATACCGTTCTCGGTCTTGCATCAATGTATAAGAAGGCAATCAAAAAGAATTGGATTTCCTTGGCTCTCGGAGCATTTACCGTTCTTGTTCTCCGCTATGCATCACACATTGCTTCCGGATACATACTCTACGGTGCATGGGCAGAGTGGTTCTTCACTCAGGAAGGCTTCTATGCTTGGGGACAGACAATTCTTAATAAGTTCAGCGGAAATATGCTTTCACTTGTATATTCCGTGATTTATAACGGATTCTATATGATTCCCGAAATCATCATAACAACAATAGTTGCGGCTGTTGCCGGCAAAATCCCTCAGATTACAAGTGTAAAGAACGCAAAATAATTTTAAACTAATAAGAAAGAGCAAGGGCAGTTTATCGCCTTTGCTCTTTTTTATATTACGATATTTCATCAAACCGCCTGTCAAAGCTTCTGTATTGAAGCGCCTCGGTAATGTGTTTTGTATCAATCTCCTCGGAATTATCAAGGTCGGCGATTGTCCGTGCAATTCTCAAAACCTTGTCGTATGCTCTTGCCGAAAGTGCAAGCCTTTCAAAAGATGTTTTAAGAATCATAAGTGCATTTTCCGTTAACTTGCAGTATTTTCTCGTGCTTGCGGCGTCCATCTTTGCGTTGCAGGTGATTTTTGTTCCTGCAAATCTTTTAAGCTGTATTTCCCGCGCCTTTTCAACTCTCGCTTTAACAGAAGCCGAGGACTCCGCCTTTTGATTGCCTGAAAGATTTTCAAAATCAACAGGAGGAACGGAAATATGTATATCAAGTCTGTCTATCAGCGGACCGCTTACACGGTTCAAATACCTTTGCGCCGCTCCCTGTGAGCAGGTACACTCTCTTGTGGGGTGACCGTAATATCCGCAGGGGCAGGGATTCATGGCACAAACCACCATAACGGAGCATGGATACTGAAATTTTGCCGCCGCACGGGAAATGCTTATAACTCCGTCCTCAATGGGTTGGCGCAGCACCTCCAAGGTGTTTCTTGTAAATTCAGGCAGTTCGTCAAGGAATAACACACCGTTGTGGGCTAAGGAAACCTCACCGGGACGGGGTATCGCACCGCCGCCCGAAAGTCCCGCAGGGGATACCGTGTGGTGGGGCGACCTGAAAGGCCGTGAGCGCATAAGTGAAATCCCCGTAGGCAAAGCACCGGCTATGGAATAAATATTTGTTGTTTCTATGGACTCCTCAAAGGTCATTTCAGGGAGTATTGACGGCAGTCTTTTTGCAAGCATGCTCTTTCCTGAGCCGGGAGGTCCCACCATAAGCACATTATGACCGCCTGCGGCGGCAACTTCAAGAGCTCGCTTAACCTCCTCCTGACCTCGAACATCGGAAAAGTCTGGCAAATTGTCAGGATGCCTGTATTCCGTATAATCGTCTGCCGAAACGGGAAGAATCTCTTTAATTCCTGTCAGGTGATTCAGCAGCTGCACAACATTTTTTACGGGGTAAACCTCAATTCCTTTGACAACCGCACCCTCACTTATGTTGTCGGCAGGAATAAAAACCTTTTTAATGCCGCATTTTTTAGCACACAGCACCATAGGCAGTACACCGTTGATTTTGCGAAGCTCACCGTTCAATGAAAGTTCACCTATAAATGCCATATCATCAGCAACGCCTTTGAGCTGGTCGTTTGCACACAGCAAAGCAATAAAAATAGGTAAATCGTATAAAGGTCCTTCTTTTTTCATATCGGCAGGAGCGAGATTTACAGTTATTCTGCTTACGGGATACTGTAAATTGGAATTTTTTATAGCAGAGCGCACTCTTTCACGACTTTCCGAAACCGCTGTGTCGGGAAGTCCCACAATATCAAATCTGGGCATACCGCCTGAAATATCGGCTTCTGCTATTACCTTGTACGCTTCCATCCCGAAAAGCCCAAGGCTTGTAATTCTTGCAAACATATTTTCACTCCAAAATTTACTGAATGTTTTTGTATTGTGTATATTGTAACATAATTATACATATTATTACACCTTTTTTTCAATCCTTTTTATATTTACTTTTTATATTTTTTGGAGTACAATATGAGTATTGAAATTTAGGAGGCTTTAATTTGAACGACATAAACTCTCTTTACGATAAATGGATAAAATCCGCTGTCGCTGATAAAGATTTAATCCCCGAGCTTGAAAGCATAAAAGGGGATAACGAAGCTATTCTTGACCGTTTCTATAAAAATCTTGAATTCGGCACGGCAGGGCTTCGAGGCGTTATCGGCGCAGGCACAAACCGTATGAATGTTTATACAGTCAATCAGGCTACTCAGGGACTTGCCGATTATCTTAACGCTAATTTTGAAAATCCGTCTGTTGCCGTGGCGTACGATTCAAGAATTAAATCCGAGGATTTTGCAAAAAGCGCCGCAGGCGTTCTTGCGGCTAACGGGGTAAAGGTATATATTTTCCCCGAACTCGTCCCCACACCTATGCTCTCTTTTGCTGTTAGAAGGCTTAATTGCTCCTCGGGTATTATTATCACCGCAAGCCATAACCCGTCAAAGTATAACGGATATAAGTGTTATGACCCCAACGGCTATCAGATGACCGATGAGGCAGCCGCAAAAACATATGAGTATATTCAGAAAATTGATATGTTTGACGGCGTAAAAACAATGGATTTTGACGAAGCTTTGGCGGAGGATATGGTGGATTTCATTGAGGATTGGCTTCTTGATGAATTTTATAAGAAAGTACTTTCCTGCCGTGTTAATCCCGAAGCTATCAAAAAAGCAAACTTAAAGGTTATATATACACCTCTGAACGGTACAGGCAACAAGCCCGTGCGCAAAGTGCTTAAAAAAGCGGGAGTAGGGGAAGTAACGGTAGTAAAAGAGCAGGAAAAGCCGGACGGTAATTTCCCAACCTGCCCTTATCCCAACCCCGAAATCCGTCAGGCATTTGAGTGTGCAATAAAAGCCGCAGAGGGTACTGACGCCGATTTGCTTTTGGCAACGGATCCTGACTGTGACCGTGTAGGTATAGCCGTGCGTGACGGTGACGACTATGTGCTGATGACCGGTAATGAGGTAGGCGCAATGTTCTGCGAATATTTGCTTCATTCCTTAAAAGAACAGAATAAACTGCCGAAAAATCCTGTTGTCGTAAAAACAATCGTTACAACTCCCTTGGTTGAGGCAATCGCTTCGTCATACGGTGCCGAAACAGCCGATTTGCTTACAGGCTTCAAATATATCGGCGAGCTCGTTACAAATCTTGAAAGAAAAGGCGAGGAGGAGCGATTTATTGTAGGTATGGAGGAATCCTACGGTTACCTGCGCGGCACTCACGCAAGAGATAAGGACGCAGTTGTCGCATCTCTTCTCATTTGTGAAATGGCGTCATATTATAAACTCAAAGGTATATCGCTTAAACAGTTTATGGACAGTATTTACGAAAAATACGGTATGTATCTTAATACCGTTTTGAACTTTGCTTTCGAGGGCGCCAGCGGAATGCAGAAAATGAGCGATATGATGACTTCATTGAGAGAAAATCCCCCAAAAACCATTGCGGGAAAAGATGTTGTTAAAACTGCTGATTACAAAACAAGTAAAGTGTTTGATATTGTAAATAACAAGGAAGATACAATAGACCTGCCTAAATCAAATGTACTTTCATATTATTTATCTGACGGCAGTAAGTTAATTGTTCGCCCCTCAGGAACCGAGCCTAAAATCAAAGCATATATTACGGCTTACGGCACTTCCCGTGAAGATTCCGAGAAAAAATCAAAGGAGTTCGCCGATGCGGTTTCCGAGCTTTTGGGAGTGTAAATTATGGACAGAAATAAATTCGTAAAAGCTGTTGCCGTTTTCCTTGCCGTTATTATGATTTTAAGCACATCAACGGTTTTAATTCAGATTTTTATGCATTAAAAGATTGTCAGACTGCAATTTTTGACGATTGCAGTCTGATTTTTTAGTTTTTACAGTTAAAATATCAGTTTTATGAATTTTATACAAATTTTTTTGTTGACAATTATTTTTTTTGTGATATAATTTGAATGTATTTCAGTAGGTTGTTATCAGGTTTTGAAGAATTGTTTGTTTTGAGGTGTAATTTTGAATACGGATATTAACGATAATATCTTGGTTGCCCGTGCAAAAGCGGGGGATAGTAAGGCGCTTACCGTCTTAATCAACCGTTATTCGGATTCCGTTCTCAAAAAAGCAAATTCCTTTAAAGATTTGAGCGGCCTTGAAAGCGATGATTTATATCAGGAGGGTATGCTGGGGCTTCTCGCCGCCGTGTATTCCTTTGATGAATCCCGTGATGTTTTGTTTTCTACATATGTTTCTACTCTGGCGTCAAGAAAAATGCTTTCCGCTTTGAAAAAGGCGAACAGTAAAAATAATCTTCCCATGCGCTCCTATGTTCCCCTGGAAGATGAAACCAATCTTTTGTCGGGTGCACCAACACCGGAGGATTTGCTTATTTTTAACGAAGAGCTTGATACGATAAACAGCTTTGTGGAGAATAATTTATCAAAAACAGAGCGTAAGGTATTTAAACTTAATTTGCTCGGTTTATCTTACAATGAAATTGCGGAAATTCTTGATTGCGGTGTAAAGTCGGTTGATAATACTTTGCAGCGAATAAGGAAGAAAATCCGTAATATCAAATAAATGCCCTTTATTTAAGAGGTTCATTGTTTCAATGAATGCGGTGCAAATCCGCATGGGGTAAAAAAATTCAAGCGAGGTAGCAAAATGTACGAAGACAAAACACTTACCTGCAAAGAGTGCGGAAACGAATTCGTTTTCACAGCAGGTGAACAGGAATTTTATGCAGAAAAAGGATTTGTAAACGAGCCGAAAATGTGCAAGGAATGCCGCACAGCTCGTAAAAACGCAAGTCGTGGCGCAAGAGAGTATCATACTGCTGTTTGTGCTTCATGCGGCGGCGAAGCAAAAATTCCTTTCGTTCCGAAAGATGACAGACCTGTTTATTGCAGCGATTGCTTTGCAAAAATGAAGGGCGAATAATTTTTCAGATAAAAAATGCACGGAGCTTTTCTCCGTGCTTTTTTGTATATTTTTTACTTTCTGCGGCAAACTACTTTTGAGATTGAGCAGGAGGTAAAATTATGATATTTTTAAAAGCGTTTTTAGTAGGCGGGCTTATCTGTGTTGTAGGACAACTGTTGATAGATTTTACAAAACTGACGCCGGCAAGAATTCTTGTGCTTTTTGTTGTTATGGGAGTAGTTTTAGGCGGCTTGGGATTGTATCAGCCTCTCGTTGACTGGGCGGGGGCAGGAGCAACAGTACCCCTGACCGGATTCGGAAATGCCCTTGCACAGGGTGTAAAAAAAGCCATTGAGGAAAAAGGTGCGCTTGGTATAATAACAGGTCCTATGACAGCGGCTTCGGCAGGAATAACCGTTGCGCTTGTTTCGGGACTTATAACATCTTTTGTAACAAAACCCAGATCAAAATAAAAAAGGACTGTTCTAAGAACAGTCCTAAATTTTATATGAATAAATTAAGCAACAGTTTCAGAAACAAAGCTGTCGTCACAGCAGGAGCAGGAAACATAGTTTTCAGCGTCGTTTCCGATTACAACCTTTTTGCTGTCAACATACTTTTTAACAATGATATAACCTGCAACCATAGCGCCTGCGATTGCAGCGAGGACTGCGATTACTTTCAATGCTTTTTTCATAAAATATACCTCCCGAAAAAATAATGTTATAGGTATTATACATAAAAAACCATAAAAAGTCAATGAATAGTTGAAAAATGATAAAAAGAAAAATGCCGAAGACTTTCGTCAACGGCAAAGAACTGCGCACATTATTACGCTTTGTTAAGCTTAGTAACGAGGGCGGACTTTTTGCGGGCAGCGTTATTCTTATGAAGAAGACCCTTAGCAGCAGCCTGATCAATCTTCTTAACAGCTACCTTTACAAGCTCATCTTTATCCGCAGCGTTAGCCTCAATAGCAGCGTTAGCCTTTTTGATGGCGGTTTTAAGTGCTGAATTGGTTGATTTGTTGCGCTGTGCCTTTGTCCTGTTAACGAGAACACGCTTTTTAGCTGATTTAATGTTTGGCATGTGTCACACCTCCTTCGCATTACAGATACATATATTATCACGGAATTAAATAAAAATCAAGTTTTTTTTACAAAATGACTATTATTTTTTCTTCTGACAATAATATAGATGAAAAATTAAAAGAGAGAGGAAAAATATGAATTGCAGAACTGATTTGGCGCTTGAAAGGCAGGAATTGTTAAAGGAGGGCGAATACAGCGGCGTAAAGGTTGAAAAATGGAAAATAGAAAACGCCTGTGTAACACAAATTGAGATAACGGATAAAAACGGCGAAGCGGCAATAGGTAAACCTATGGGAAAGTACATTACTGTTGATTTACCTGAATTTTCACACGAGAGCGAGTTGCTGGACGGCAGACTTACAGCGTTAACCGAAACCGTAAAAGAATTGCTCCCGAAAGGTGCAAAAAATGTACTCGTTGCAGGTCTGGGCAATGAAAGTATCACGCCCGACGCATTAGGACCCATGTGTGCAAAGCAAATTTTTGCAACAAGGCATATTGAAGAAAATACGGCGAAAGAATTGGGCTTACCGTCCTTAAATCCCGTAGCCGCCGTATCAACGGGAGTATTGGGACAAACAGGTATTGAAACTGCGGAGTATATCAAAGGAATTGCAGGGCTTGTTAGGCCTGATGCCGTAATAATTGTTGACGCTCTTGCTTCACGGCGGCTTTCAAGGCTCGGTAAAACAGTACAGCTGTCCGATACGGGTATTACACCCGGTTCGGGAGTAGGAAACGCAAGGGCAAAAATAGATGAAAGTACAATCGGCGTTCCCGTTGTTGCAATAGGCGTTCCTACGGTTGTTGACGGCGCTACGATTGTTTATGACCTTACCGACGGGGAAAATAAAAACGAAAATATTTCCCGTGAGGCAGGTAGTATGATGGTGACGCCGCGAGAAATAGACACGGTTATAAGCCGTGCCGCAAAGCTTCTGGCATTGAGCATAAACTGTGCATTACAGCCGCAGTTGGAACCCGAATTGTTTTTATCCTTAAAATAACCTCGTTTGTAATTTTTCTTGTCATTTTACCATATAGTTTATTGATACTATGGCATTGAAAAGAGATGATTTTTTGAGAAAAGGGACAAACTCACAAGGCAGTTATCTGCATACCGTGTGCAGAACGGTTTTGCCTTTAACAATGGCGGCGGTTATGCTTTTTTCAGGCAGTATTCAGCAAACGGCAAGCAAAATATTGCGTATAAGCTCTGTTTTAACATTTCCCTTTGAGAGTATCTCCCGAAATTCATATCAAACACCGAAACAAGAGGTGCAAGAGAATTATTCGGGAATAATGAGTACGGGGGATACTGTGTCTGCCGCCTCTCATAAAATATCAACTGTCCCCGAAGATGTAAAAAGACTTACAAAGGAGGCAGAAATTCAATATGCGGATTCAACGAACGACGGAAAAATTCTTGAAGTTGATTACGGTGTGCAGAATGCAACCTCAGAGTATAACGGCATATATATCCGAAACACAACAAAAAGTCAGAGTGTTGACATTAATAGTTTTTTGCAAAAAAAGGTGTCCGCAAATATAAATAAAGACGAACCGTCTGTTCTGATTTATCATACCCATGCCTGTGAAACTTATGAACTTCTCGACAGAGGCTTTTATACAAATTCAAGAAGCACAAGAAGCGAAAATCAGCAGGAAAATATGATTCGTATAGGAGAGGAAATTTGTAAAACTCTCACCGAAAACGGATACAATGTAATTCACGATAAAACGGTGTACGATACACAGTACAACGGAGCATATGAGCGTTCAAGAGAGAATGTTAGCAAAATTTTAAAAGAGAACCCTTCAATACAAATTGTTCTCGATATTCATCGAGATTCAATATATCAAAAGGACGGCACAAGGATTAAACCTGTATGCGTGATAAACGGTGAAAAAACAGCGCAGATAAAGGTTATCAGCGGCTGTGAAGACGGTAATGTTACGGATTTCCCTAATTGGGAAAAAAATCTTGCTTTTGCTCTTGCCATGCAACAAAAGCTTGTTGAGCAAAATCCCGGACTTATGCAGCCTTTGCTGTTTTGCGGCAGAAAATATAATATGGATTTAACTACATGTGCATTGCAGATTGAAATAGGCTCCGATGCAAATACGCTGACAGAGTCTGTATATGCCGCAAGGCTTTTTGCAATGTCTTTGTCCGATTTAATGAAAGAATATGAGGTGTAATATGACGGAACTTTCAAAAATAATAAAAGGCTACTTGATTTCCACCATACTTATAGTTTTAACAACAATAGTATTCTGCGGTATTTTTACGGCGCAAAATGAAACTCAAACAATGCTTTTCGGTTGAAAATTGTTGCAATAATGCTCCTTAAAGTGTATAATTAAAGCAACATATACTGAAAGGATTTTGTTTGTAATGAATTTTACCGAAATCGGAAATAACGGCCAGGTTGAAGGCTTTGCGGTTATAAAGCAGTGCGACAGAAAAACCGCAAAAAACGGAAATGCTTATCTTGATATTGTTTTGTCCGACAAAAGCGGCGAAATATTTGCAAAGTTATGGGATTATAATGAAGTATCTCACGGGAAATATGAAAATGATATGTTTGTAAAAATAAGGGGTACTATCTTAAAATACAACGGCAATGACCAGCTGAGAATTGAAAAAATACGCCCCGTCACAAACAGCGATAATGTGAATGTGGCGGATTATGTAAAGTCCGCCGATTATGACGGCAAAGAAATGTTTGATTTCCTCGTTTCCAAGGTCAGTGCTTTTCAGGATGAGGAACTGAAAAAAATTGTTTTATATCTGCTTGATTCCAATAAGGAAAAAATACTTTTTTATCCTGCGGCTTACCGTCTTCATCACGCCATCAGATGCGGTCTGTTAATGCATACGGCGTCAATAGTAAAGCTGTGCGAAGGTGTGTGCCTTGTGTATCCCTTTGTAAACCGAGAGTTGCTGATTTCAGGCGCAATTCTTCACGATATAGCCAAAACCGTTGAGTTCTCGGTGCGTGAAACGGGTCTTGCGTCAGGATATACGGTTGAGGGCAACCTTATCGGTCACCTTGTTAAAGGCGCAATGATGGTTGAAGAAGCGGCAAAGAAACTTTCAATCGACAGCGAAAAGTCAATGCTTTTACAGCATATGATTTTATCCCATCACGGTGAACCGGATTTCGGCGCCGCAGTAAGACCGCAGTTTTTAGAAGCCGAGCTTTTGTCGGAGCTTGACCTTATGGACGCCCGTGTTTATGAAATAATGAGCGCAGTTGAGGGCTTGGAAAAGGGTGAGTTTTCTCAGCGGCTTTGGGCTTTGGAGGACAGAAAGTTTTATAAATACAATGATTCGGCCTTTAAGGTTGATATTTTATAATATTTGAATTAGAAAAGGGGATTGGCTATGAGAAATCATTTTGTTGAAAAAAACGGAGAACTTTTAAAGGACGACGGCAGTCTTCGTGAACCCGGTTGGTCAAAAAGACTTGTTCAGAATTATGACCGCAAAAAGATTAAAGCAAACCCGTTAAGAATAAAAGAGTGGGATTACTATGCGGTTTTGTCAGGCGATTTCGGTGTTGCCTTTACTGTTTCGGATTTAGGATTTGCAGGACTTCATTCCGTTTCATTCCTCGACTTCAGAACTCCGACAGAAACAACAAAAAGCGTAATTACCGTATTGCCATTGGGTAAAACAAATATGCCCTCAACAAGTGAAACGGGTGATATTCACTTCAACAACAAGGATTTGACAATCGATTTTATTAAAACCGAAGGTCAACGCAGAATTGTCTGTTCATATAAGAATTTCATAGGCTGTAATGAGTTTAAATGCGATATTACACTTGAAGAGCCTATGATGGACACAATGGTTATTGCTACACCTTGGAAAGAAAAGAAAACCGCTTTTTATTATAATCAGAAGATAAACTGTATGCGGGCTTCCGGCTGGGTATCCCTTAACGGAAATACATACGAATTTAACCCTGAAACCGATTTCGGAACTCTTGATTGGGGCAGGGGTGTCTGGACTTATGACAATACCTGGTTCTGGGGATCGGGCAACTGCGATTTAAACGGTCACGCTTTCGGGTTTAATATCGGTTACGGATTCGGCGATACAACAGCCGCAAGTGAAAATATTTTATTCTATGACGGCGTTGCGCATAAACTTGATGACGTTGAATTTCACATTCCCGAGAATTACACAGATCCTTGGAAGATTACTTCGTCTGACGGAAGATTTGAAATGGACTTTAACCCGATTATTGACCGCAGTGCTTTAATGGATTTCAAGGCAATCCTTTCCGACCAGCATCAAGTGTTTGGCAAAATGACGGGTAAAGCGGTACTTGATGACGGTACTGTGCTTGAAATAAAAGATATGCTTTGTTTTGCAGAAAAGGTACACAATAAATATTGATAAGTAGGTGAGGCGGGAGACTTGCTCCCGCCGTTTTTGTATCTTAATAAACTTTTAATAACTTAACTTATTTATTCTTAAAAATTTTTCTTTTACAATATCCTTGGAGGTTGAAAGTATGTATAATATTCTTATTTGTGATGATGAAAAAGATATAGTAAATGCCCTTGATATTTACCTTAAATCGGAGGGTTATAATACAG
>CAMGDG010000024.1 GCA_946041635.1 uncultured Clostridia bacterium | reverse complement strand
CGACGACAAAGCACAGTTTGTGCGTGAGCATTTGGTGGCAGAAGAAAAATGCCGTATTGTAAACGGTTCAGGCGTGAATACAGAGCGATTCCCCGTTGTGCCGTACCCCGAACAGATGACTTTCTTTATGCTGTCAAGGGTAATGTACTCCAAAGGCATTCGGGAGTATTTAAAAGCCTGTGAAATCGTGAAAGAAAAACATCCCGAGGTGCGCTGTATGCTCCTCGGTGCTTGCGAAGGGATACAGGATTCCTTGTCCGAAGCGGATTTGCAATCCTATATCGACCGTGGCATTATTGAGCATTTCGGCGAAACCGATACGGTTGCCGATTATTATAAGCAGTGTTCGGTGTATGTGTTGCCCTCGTACCGAGAGGGAACACCCCGCACGGTGCTGGAAGCCATGTCTATGGGGCGGGCGGTGATTACCACCGATGCACCGGGATGCCGTGAAACGGTCAAAAACGGCGAAACAGGCTTTTTGGTGCCGGTGAAAGACGCCGAAGCCCTCGCCGAAAAAATGCTTTTATTCATCGAAAATCCGCAATGGGTTGCCGAAATGGGCGCAAAAAGCGCTGCATATTGCAGGCAAAAATTTGATGTCAATAAAGTCAATGAAGATATGTGCAACTATCTGAATATAAAGGGAGAGAAAGAAAATGTCCTTGTATGAGAAAATTGTAAACGGTGAAGAAAAAATTTCCTTGGTAGGCCTCGGCTATGTGGGTATGCCCATCGCTATCGAGTTCGCAAAGCGTGGCTGTAAGGTTGTGGGTTATGACCTTAACGCCAAAAAAATTGAAGTTTATAAATCGGGTATTGACCCCACAAACGAAGTCGGTGACGATGCAATAAAAGAAACAACAGTTGAGTTTACAAGTGATGAAAAAATGCTTCAGACAGCAAAATTTCACATTGTTGCGGTTCCTACTCCCGTAAATGATGACCACACACCTGATCTTACTCCCGTTGAAGGTGCAAGCACAATTCTCGGCAGAAACCTTACAAAAGGTTCAATCGTTGTATTTGAATCAACAGTTTATCCGGGTGTTACCGAAGATGTTTGTGTGCCGATTCTCGAAAAAGAATCGGGACTTAAATGCGGTGTTGATTTTAAAATCGGTTATTCTCCCGAGAGAATTAACCCGGGCGATAAAGTTCACCGTCTTAATACAATTACAAAAATCGTTTCAGGTATGGACGAAGAATCACTGGACGAAATTGCAAAGACGTATGAAATCGTGGTTGATGCAGGCGTTCACCGTGCCGAAAGCATCAAAGTTGCCGAGGCGGCAAAGGTCATTGAAAACAGTCAGCGCGACATCAATATTGCCTTTATGAATGAGCTTTCCATCATTTTCAACAAGATGGGCATTGATACACAGTCCGTTTTGAAAGCGGCGGGTACAAAATGGAATTTCTTAAAATTCTATCCCGGTCTTGTGGGCGGTCACTGCATCGGCGTTGACCCCTACTACCTCACCTACAAGGCGGAGGAAATGGGCTATCACAGCCAGATTATTCTGTCGGGCAGACGCATTAACGACGATATGGGCAAATATGTTGCCGAAAGCACCGTAAAAAACTTAATCAAAGCCGATGTTTCCATTAAGAATGCAAAGGTTGCGATTTTGGGCTTTACATTCAAAGAAAATTGCCCCGACACAAGAAATACAAAGATTGTGGATATTTACAACGAACTGAAAGAATACGGCATTACTGCCGAAATCGCTGACCCTGCCGCCGATGCGGACGAGGCAAAGCGCCTGTACGGTATTGAGTTTGTGGATATGGCAAGCATCAAAGACTGTGACGCCGTAATTTTGGCGGTGGCGCACGAGCAGTTTAAAGACCTTTCCGCCGCCGATTTTGATAAAATGTTCAAAGCGGGCGATAACAGCACAAAAGTGCTTGTGGATATCAAAGGCCTTCTTGACCGCAAGGCATACGAAGCGGCAGGCTATAATTATTGGAGGTTGTAAAAATGGGCTATCAGGCGTTAACATTCCCCGAAAATTCTACCTTTCTTGTCACGGGGGCGGCGGGCTTCATCGGCTCGAATTTGTGCGAGGCAATCCTTGCAAAAGGTTGTAAAGTAAAAGCACTTGACGACCTTTCCACCGGCAAGCAGGAAAATGTGGATTTGTTCAAAGACAATCCGAATTACACCTTCATAAAAGGCGATATTCAGGATTTAGATACTTGTATGAAAGCCTGCGAAGGCGTGGATTTCGTTTTAAATCAGGCGGCGTGGGGCAGTGTGCCGAGAAGTCTCGAAATGCCGATTTTCTACTGCAAAAACAATATCGAGGGCACTTTGAATATGCTCGAAGCCGCAAGGCAAAACGGCGTAAAGAAATTTGTTTATGCGTCAAGCTCGTCTGTTTACGGTGACGAGCCGAATTTGCCCAAAACCGAGGGGCGGGAGGGCAATCTCCTTTCCCCCTATGCGCTCACAAAACGCTGTGACGAGGAATGGGCGAAACTCTACACCAAGTTTTACGGGCTTGACACCTACGGCATGCGCTATTTCAATGTGTTCGGGCGTCGACAAGACCCCGACGGCGCCTATGCGGCGGTTATCCCGAAGTTCTTAAAGCAGTTAATGCGCGGCGAAACGCCCACGATTAACGGCGACGGCAAACAAAGTCGTGACTTTACCTATATTGACAATGTTATCGAGGCGAACTTAAAAGCCTGCCTTGCCCCCCACGAAGCGGCAGGCGAGGCGTACAACATCGCTTACGGCGGCAGAGAGTATCTCATTGACATTTACTACGGGCTGACAAAAGCCTTGGGCGTCAATATCGAACCGAATTTCGGCCCCGACCGCAAAGGGGATATTAAACATTCCAACGCCGATATTTCCAAGGCAAAACGCCTTTTGGGCTATGACCCCGATTACAGTTTCGAGGACGGCATTAAACTTGCGATTGATTGGTATAAGGAGAATTTATAATGGCAAAAATGAGTGTCATTATCCCGATTTACAACGCCGAGGAGTACCTGCACGAGTGTATTGACAGCGTGCTTACACAAACCCTTTCGGATTTGGAAATCATTTTGGTCGATGACGGCGCAACGGATCGAAGCCCCGCCATTTGCGACGAATATGCAGTAAAGGACAGCCGTGTAAAGGTGGTACATAAGCCCAACGGCGGTGTGTGCGACGCACGCAACGCCGGCATAAAGGCGGTAACTGCCGACTATTTCACCTTTTTGGAAAGTGACGATTGGCTGCCCGACGATGCCTGCGAAAACCTATGGGCACAGCACGAAAAGCACAATGCCGATTTCGTTTTGGGCGCATATTATAAGGTTTCCACAAGCGGTACTTCTATAAAACACCCCTTGCCCGAAAAAGAAATTTTCTTTGACAAGGACGGCATCAAAAACCGCCTCTTGGAATATGTCATGGGCTTAACGGGCGAACGCTTAAAAACGCCCGGCAATGTGGACTCTCTGCTTACCGACACGGCAAAGCTTTACAAAACTTCCATTGTCCGTGCACACGATATTTATTGGATCAGCCGCAAGGAAATTTATTCCGACTGTCTCGAATACATTTTGCGGTACGCATTTTATTGCGATACGGCGGTGTATTTTGACGAGCCGATTTATTATTACCGCCGCACAAATACGGGCTCGCAAACGGCGGGCTACCGCAAAGGTACGCTGGATTTGTGGCTTGTGCAGTTTGACAATATGCGTAGCTTTATTGAGAACAACAACCTGCAAAACCTGTGGGACGCATTCTATTCCCGTGTATGCTTTTCCATAATCCCCATCGGCGGCAATGCCTACCGCACGGGCAATAAAAAAGATGGGATGAAAGAAGTCCGTGCTGCGCTCGACCAACCCATTTACAAAGAGGCGTTTGCTCATTTTAATATAAACGCACTTCCCGTGCATTTCCGTCCGCTGTTTTTCTTTGCAAAACACAAAATGTACGGTGCGTTTTACCAAATGACCGTGGTTATGCGTAAAATTATGAATAAGCAAAGAGGTATGTAAAAAAGATGCTTGTCAGTGTTGTTATTCCCGTCTATAAAACCGAAAAATACCTGCAAAAATGCGTTTCGTCGATCATACGCCAAACCTACAAGCCGTTGGAAATCATTTTGGTGGACGACGGCTCGCCCGACAACGCACCGGCCATGTGCGACGCATTGGCGGCAGAACACGAAAATATCACCGTTATCCATAAGGAAAACGGCGGTCTTTCCACGGCTCGAAATGCGGGGATTGACAAAGCGACAGGCAAATATATCGTATTTTTAGACTCGGACGATACACTCGGCGAAACTGCCATAGCGGATATGGTGGAGATTATCGAAAAAGAGCAAAGCGACGCCGTGTTTCCCAATAGTTACATAAAAGTATTTGAAAACGGCGAAAATGATATGACTGCCCAGCATTTCACAAAAGAAATGTTTTCATCTGACCCCAAGGTGTTCGCCTTAGAGGTGCTTATCGGCAAAGGGCGTGCCCGCCGTTCCACTGCGGTGCTTTATAATTTGGATTTGATCAAGAAAGCGAACATTCGCTACCTTGCAGGGCGTATTTCCGAGGATTTCTTTTTTAATCTCGACTTTTTTGCGGCGGCGGAGAAAATTTCCCTGTATGAAAAGCCCTCCCTTTACAATTTAAAGCGGGCGGGCAGTATTTCTTCGTCCTATTATGAGAACTTTTTTGACACGGTGCTGGAAATGGACGAACAAGTTGAAGCGTTTATCGCTTCTCTCCAGGAGGACAAGTACAAAGACCATATCCCCGGACGGCGTGAAACGCTGTTGTACCGCAATTTGCTGATTTTTGCCATCAATGTGATGGGCGACAAACATACTTCTTACAAAGCACGGCGTAAAAAATGCACCGAAATGTTTTGCCACCCCCGTTTTCAGGATTGCCTGCAAAACGGTGCGGCAACGCCATTTTTTGAGGGCAAATTCCAACGGATGTATATGGGGCTGTCCTTAAAACTCATTCGGGCAAAACTTTACAGGCTGACCTGCTTTTTGGCGTTTATCGCCGCAAAAATCAACACGGTGTGAGGGGCAAAAATGAGAATTTTAATTGTATCCAACTCGCCGTGGCGCAGTGACAACAGTTTCGGCAATTCCTTTTCCAATATTTTTGAGGGGATTCCCGATTTGGAAATCGCCAATATTTACTGCAAATACGGCAAGCCGCAAACCAAGGCGGCAACACGGTTTTTTCAAATCACCGAAAAATCCATTCTCAAAAGCATTCTGAAACACACCCCCTCAGGGCAGGAAGTGTTTCAAGAGGACGAGGCGGAAGCGCCCGCCGACCGTGACGAAACGGCGTTTAACAAAATCAAACGCCACAAAAGTATTCCTATGTATTGGGCACGGGCAATGATTTGGAAAACGGGTAAGTGGAAATCACAAGCTTTACTTGATTTTTTGGACGATTTCAAGCCCGATTTGCTGTTTATTCCCGTCTATTATTCCCATTATCTCCACGATATCAACCGCTTTATTTTAAAGCGTTATGGTATTCCCGCCGTCGGCTATGTTTCCGACGATGTATATACTTTAAAACAGTTTTCGCTGTCGCCGTTCTTTTGGATTGACCGCCTTATCTTACGCCCGAAAATGAAAAAGGTCTTTTCGTGGTGCAAAACGGTGTATGTCATTTCCGAAACCCAGCGGCGTGAATATGCGGCAATTTTCGGCGACAAGTTCAAGGTGCTTACAAAGTGTGCCTCCTTTGCTGACGAAAACAAACCCGCATTCAAAGTACCCGAAATGCCGTTAAAACTTGTGTATGCGGGCAATGTAAGTGCGGGCAGGGGCAAAATTTTGTGTGCACTCGCTGAAAGCGTGCGTACGCTTAACGACAAGGAAAACACCTTTACACTTGATATTTACACCTCTACGCCCCTTGGGGACAAGGTGAAAGATACGCTAAACGGCGGCGGTGTAGCGTTGCATCCGCCCGTGTCTTATGCAAAAATCCGTGAAATTCAAGCGGATGCGGATATTTTGGTACACGCCGAAGCCTTTGATTTAAAAGAACGGCTCAGTGTGCACCAATCCTTCTCCACAAAAATTGTGGATTATATCGCCTCGAACCGCTGTATTTTGGCGATAGGCAGTGATACCTGCGCGTCCATACAGTATTTTATAGATAATGATTGCGCCGCTGTGGCAACTGCGCCGTCGGAAATTTCAGAACGGCTGTCGGAATTGCGGGAAAATCCTGCGCTTTTGGCGGATTATGCCGAAAAAGCGTGGCAAAGCGGCAAAGCACACCACGAACGAAGCGTCATGCAGAAAAATCTGCTGCACGATTTGCAAAATGCCATAGGGGAGTGAACAGATTGAAGGTTTTACATATCAACGCCGTTTATAAGTTGGGCAGTACCGGCAGAAGCTTAATGGAATTAAACGAGGATTTAAACCAAAGCGGCGTGGAATCTTACTGTGCCTGTTCACGCACCTACGGTTGTGAAAATGTCTATCAAATCGGCGATGAAAAGTCCATAAAACTCCACGGGCTGCTGTCCCGCCTTTCGGGTAAACAGGGCTATTTTTCCAAAGGCAATACCAAGAAACTTCTTGCCTATATTGACGAAGTGAAACCCGATGTAGTGCATCTGCACAATCTGCACGCCAATTATATCCATTTGCCGATGCTGCTTGACTATTTGGCGAAAAATGACGTTGCAACGGTGATTATGCTGCACGACTGTTGGTTTTTTACCGGCAAGTGTATGCATTACACCACGCAAGGCTGTTATAAATGGGAAACGCTTTGCGGAAATTGTCCGCAAATTCACGAGGGCAATGACAGTTGGTTTTTTGACCGCACCGAAGCCGTGCACAAGGACCGTATTCGGCTTTTCCAAAGCATTCCGAGATTGGCGATTGTGGGCATTTCCGATTGGGTGACCAACGAATGCCGCCGTTCACCTATCGCCAAAAATGCAAAGATTATCAAGCGGGAATATCTTTGGATTGACCTTGACAAATTCCGTCCCGTGGACAGCGCGCAAAAGCGTGCTGAACTGGGGCTTACCGATAAATTTGTCATTTTGGGCGTCGCCGAGCAATGGGGCAATCCGAAAGGGCTTGACAGATTTTTAGATTTGGCAACGAAAATATCGCCCGAAAAGCAAATTTTGTTAGTGGGAAACCCCGCACCCGATGTTGCCTTGCCCGACAATGTGCTTTGTGTGGGCAAAACGAACAGCCAAGAGGAGCTGGCGGAATTTTATTCCCTTGCCGATGTGTTCGTGACCTTTTCTTATCAGGAAACCTTCGGCAAAGTGAGCGCCGAAGCCCTTGCCTGCGGTACGCCTGTCATTTGCTATAATTCCACCGCCTGCCCCGAGCTTGTGGGGGAGAACTGCGGCGTTGTGGTGGAAAAAGAGGACAAGGACGGCATTTTCCGTGCCGTCAATGCAATACAAAAAAACGGCAAGGCGCAGTACAGCGAAACTTGTGTGCGCTTTGCTAACGAGAACTTCAACCGTAAAAAGCTGACGCGGGATTTTATTGGTATTTATAAGGAATTAGAGGCTTATAAAGCTGAGTAAAGTATAAGGATTTTTTATGAACATTTATGTTTTAAATATTCTTTTAACCTTTGTTTGGGCCTTTGTGTTTTTGGGATTGGTTAAAAGCGATAACGGTAAAAAAGCCTTCTGTGCGCTGACCGGCGTGCAGTGGATACTTATATCAGGATTGCGGGGTATGTCTGTCAGTCCCGATATGTACAGTTATCGTATAAGGTTTTTTAATACGATGGAAACACCGTGGAATCGACTGTTTGATAACTTCTATATTGTTTATGTTGATGAAGAGGGCAAGGACCCGGGATATTCGGTATTTGAAAAAATTATCCAGCTTTTCACAAAGGACTATCACGCCTTTTTGTTTATTGTAGCGGTACTGTTCTTTACAGGATTTGCCGTATGGATTTATAAAAACTCTATAAATCCGCTTTTGAGTATGATGATTTTCGACTCGTTTTTGTGGTCGTTTTTCGCCCTTACCGGCACACGCCAAACAATTGCTACACTGTTTGTGGTATTCATCGGCGGATACTTTATTAAAGAGAGAAAATTTTGGCCGTTTTTGTTGATTTCTCTTATTGCTTTCACTATACATAAATCATCCATATGCTTTTTCCCGTTTTATTTTGTTTCACAAATTAAAATTACTAAAAAGTATATAGCCGGTGTGGCGTGCGTACTGCCGTTTCTGTTTATATTCAGAAATCAGTATTTAAATGTATTGGGCAGCTTTGTCGGCTATGAATATGCCGAAATTGAAAACAGCGGTGCATACGGATTTTCCACTATGTATATAGCGGTAGCCGTGGTTTCAATAATATTGTTAAACCGCATAAAGGAGTTTTGTCCTGATTATAAGATGTATTATAATGCGTTGTTTATGGGCGCACTGTTAATTCCTCTTGTTTTTGTCAATCCGGCGGCAATGCGTACGGTTCAGTATTATTCGCTGTATCTCACACTGTTTATACCGCAGTTTGTACCGTGTTTTGAAAAGAATATAAGGATACCTATACAGGCGGCGATGATTGTAATGCTTTTGGTAATGACAAATTTATACGGTCGAACTTACACATTTTTTTGGCAGTAATCAAAGGAATAGTCTATGAATATTTTCGTCATCAATATCATGCTGACATTTTTGTTGGGCATACTTTTACTCGGCATACAGCCAAGCGAACGGAAAAAAAGAATATTTATTGCACTGATAACTTTGAACTGGGTTCTTATTTCCGGACTGCGAGGATTGGAAGTCGGTGCGGATACGATTGCATATAAAGGGCGATTTGAGCGCACCGCCAATACGTCTTGGGCGAGGCTGTTTGAGAATTTCTACATTGTTTATGTGGATGAGGAAGGCAAAGACCCCGGATATTCCGTGTTTGAAAAAGTTGTGCAGATATTTACCGACAATTATCAGGTATATTTGGTGGTTGTCGCCGTGATTTTCTTTTTTGGTATGGCATGGTGGATACACCGATACTCAGCCGAGCCGTGCTTAAGTTACTTGATTTTTTCTTCCTTTTTGTTTGGATTTTATGCCTTAACCGGTATCCGACAGACTTTGGCAACCGTTTTGGCGGTGTTTGTCGGGACCAAGCTGATTGAAGAACGTAAGTTTTGGCGTTTCCTGTTGGTCATTGCCGTTGCCTTTACCATACATAAATCTGCCATATGCTTTTTACCTTTCTATTTTCTCGCAAGAATTCCCGTAAACAAAAAGACGATTATCGGTGTGGCGGTGCTGACTCCCCTTGTGTTCCGATTCAATGAGGAATTTTTCCGTGTGATGGGACTTTTGGTTGGATATGAATACGAAGAGCTTGAAAATAGGGGCGCATACGGCTTTACATTTATGTATCTTGCAGTAACAGTTGTTATGGTTATATTTTTAAAGCATTTTCGTGACATATGCGAGAATTACAAAATGTATTATAACGCACTGTTTTTAGGACTGTTGTTCTTACCGTTGGTTTTTGTCAATCCCACGGCAATGCGTGTGGTGCAGTACTACTCACTGTTTTTGATGATTTCCATTCCGCAATTGTTAAATTGCTTTGAAAAAAAGACTCGGGTTATTTTCTATGCGGCAATGGTTACGGTTTTGTTGCTTGCAACAAATGTATATCAATATACCTATTCATTCTTCTGGCAATAAAGGATTGTAAATATGAACATTTTTGTAGTCAATATATTGTTGACGATGCTTTGGGGCTTTATTCTGCTTGCGGTAAAGCCATCAAATGCAAAGAGAAAGCTTTATATTGCTCTTATGAGTCTTAATTGGATATTGATTTCAGGACTTCGCGGTATGTCGGTCGGCGCTGATACGCTTTCATACCGGACTCGTTTCTATCGTACGCTTTCTACACCCTGGAGCAAATTATTTGAGAACTTTTATGTGGTATATGTAAACGAAGAGGGCAAGGACCCCGGATATTCCGTATTTGAAAAGCTTGTGCAGATTTTTACACAAAACTATCAGGTTTATCTTTTGATTGTCGCGGCGGTGTTTTTCATAGGCTTGGCGTTTTGGGTTTACCGTTATTCGTCTGAGCCTTGTATGAGTTACCTTATTTTCTCCTCATTTTTGTTCGGTTTTTATGCGTTGACGGGTTTACGGCAGACCATCGCTACGGTGCTGGTAGTATTTATCGGTACAAAGTTTATCGAAAAGCGAAAGCTAATACCGTTTTTGCTGGTGGTGTCCGTGGCGTTTACTGTGCACAAATCAGCCATATGCTTTTTGCCGTTTTATTTTCTTTCCCGTATTCCGGTTAACAAAAAAAGCATCTTGGCAGTGCTGTTCGCAACACCGGTGGTTTTTGTTTTTAAAGAACAGTTTTTCCATGTGCTGGGGTATTTGGTCGGATATGAATACGACGAACTGGAAAACCGCGGCGCGTACGGATTTACTTTTATGTATATTGCCGTTACAGTGGTTATGCTGGTTTTGTTAAAATATATTCGTGAAAAATGTCCGCATTACCAAATGTACTATAACGCATTGTTTTTTGGACTGTTATTTTTGCCGTTGGTATTTGTTAACCCTACGGCGATGCGTGTGGTGCAGTATTATTCGCTGTTTTTGATGCTGTCTGTGCCTGAGGTGGCACGGTCGTTCGAAAAGAAAACCGGTATACTGATTTACATGGGAATGCTGATTATCTTGTTTTCAGCAAGCAATGTTTACGGTTATAAATATGTATTCTTTTGGCAATAGAGAGGAGTTACGCGTTTGAAAAAAATATACTATCTTTGCTACTTCGATATTCCCGAACACGCTGAGCAGCAGCGCAGTTTCGTGCTTGCGGCAACAACGAAATCCACTTATATTGCAAAGGCTTTTGTAAAAGCAGGGTATGAGGTGGAAATTGTTTCGGCGTCAGGCACCGGCGGCGGAAATTTTTGCCCAGGTAGTGTTACTCAACTCGGTGACAATCTGACATTGCGTTTATTTGATGCGAAATCTGCAAAAACCACCGTTCAGCGTGTTTTTGCACGCCGTTTTCTAAGAAAACAGTTAAAATCGTATCTTTTGGAAAATGTTACGGAAAACGATACCTTGCTTGTATACCATTCTCTTGCATATATGGATTTGGTGCAGGAAATCAAGCAAAAGAAAAATCCGAAGTTAATTCTTGAAACCAACGAGGTTTACGCCGATGTAACGGGTAATGAGAAAATCCGCCCCAAGGAAATGGCGTTTTTACAGTCGGCGGACGGATATGTGCTTTCCACCGAACTTTTGCTGGAAAAGGTCAATCCGCAGAATAAACCGTTTACGGTCAACTACGGCATTTTTGCACCGGAGAAAAAGCAGTTTGAACCGCTGTTTCATGACGGTAAAATACATTGTGTATATGCCGGTGTGCTGGAGCCTCGAAAAGGTGCCGGCACGGCGATTGCGGCGGCGGAGTTTTTGCCCTCGAACTATCATATACACATCATCGGATTCGGCAGAGAGGAAGATATGGCGAAAATTCAAAAACAGGTTGACGAAATGTCCGCAAAAACCGAATGTACCGTTACCTTTGACGGTAAAAAAAGCGGGGACGAGTATTTACAGTTTTTGCAAAGTTGTCAAGTCGGATTTGCCACGCAAAGCGCCGATGCGGCGTTTAACGAAACCTCTTTCCCCTCAAAGGTGCTTTCATACCTTTCCAACGGATTGCGGGTGGTTTCTGTGCGCATCAAAGCGATTGAAACCTCAAAGGTCGCGGATTTAATGTATTTTTATGACGGCGACAGTCCCAAAGCCGTCGCAGAAGCCATACAGTCTATTGACTTTTCGGACGGGTATGACAGCCGAAAGTGCCTTTCGGATTTGGACGCTTCTTTTATTTCAGACTGTGAAAAATTAACCGCGCGCGAAGGTGTAAATACATGAACAGAAAAATAGGAGTAATCTATTCCTATGTGATGATGTTTGTTGAGGTGTTTTCGGCAACGCTGTTCACCCCGTTTTTAATCCGTTCCTTGGGACAGTCGGAATACGGTGTGTATCAACTTGCGTCCTCTATTACAGCTTACTTGATGCTGTTGGACTTGGGAATCGGAAATGCCGTAATTCGGTATATTGCAAAATACCGAGCAACAAATGACAAAAAGAAGCAGGAAGAGTTTTTCGGAATTGCAACCGTTTTTTACATGGCTATTGCCGCTGTGGTTTTAATTATTGGCGTTGTATTATATGCAATATTTCCTGAGGTATTTGCAAAAGGCTTGTCAGAGACAGAAATATCAATCGGGAGCAAACTACTGCTGATTAATGTGCTGTCTGTTGCCGTTTCTTTAGCCAGTACCGGCTATGCCGCCGTGATTACGGCATATGAGCGATTTTCATTCGTCAAGGGAAAAAATATTATTGTAATTATTGTAAGAATCCTTGTCTTAATTGTTGCTTTAAAATTTGGCGCTAAAAGTTTGGGCGTTGTTACGGTTTATTTGGTATTAAATGTCATTACGCGGTTTATTGATATTTATTATGTGTCGAAAAAATTAGACATACATTTTAAATTTACGAAACCGGATAAAGGCTTTATTAAAGAGACAGTTTCTTTTTCCGCTTTTGTTACTTTGCAGATGATTGCAGCGCAAATCAACTCCATGACAGATTCCGTGCTTTTGGGCATATTGGCAAAGGATGCGGCGTTAATTATAGCCATTTACGGCGTAGGTGTTCAGGTGGTGCAGTATTTCAAATCTGTCGGTGGGCATGTGAACGGTGTGCTGATGGCGGGCGTGGTGCGCTTGGTGGAAAGCGGTGCGAGCGCGAAAGAACTGCAAAATGAAATGTTGCGTATCGGAAGAATCATTTTTATGATGATTGGAATGGTTTTTACGGTTTTTGTTGTCAACGGTGCCGACTTTATGGTATTATGGGCAGGAGAAAACTATCGGCAAGGGTATTTTGTTACTGTGGCAATTATGGTGCCCACGATGTTTACCCTTGTGCAGTCTATCGGCAACCAAATTTTGTGGGCAATGAATAAGCACCGTATGCAAGCGGTTGTACAGATTGTATCGGCGCTTATCAACATTGTACTCACCGCATTTTTAATCAAATGGAATCCGCTTGTCGGTGCGGTTGCCGGCTCTGTCATTGCGCTGACGGTCGGCGATGTCCTTTGTATGAATGTGATGTTCAAAAAAGAAATCGGCATAAGCCTTTTGGACTATTACAAAGGGCTTTTGAAAGGCATTTTATCGTCGCTTTTGCTTTCCGGCGGGGCAGGGCTGTTATTCAACCTTGTCGGGCTTTCAAAATACGGTTGGTTCGGTCTTGTTGTAAATTGCGGCGTGATGGTGTTGGTATATGGCATTTGTATGCTAATCTTTGGTATGAATACATCCGAAAAACGGATGATTTTCAATATATTCAAAAAAATTTTTGTAAAACTGCATTTGATAAAAGGAGAATGACTTATGTTTAAAGACAAAACCTTAATGATAACAGGCGGTACAGGCTCATTTGGCAATACGGTGCTTCGTCGCTTTTTGCAAACGGACATTGGCGAAATCCGTGTGTTTTCCCGTGATGAGAAAAAGCAGGACGATATGCGCCATGAATTCCAGCAGACAATGCCCGAAGTCAGCGATAAGTTAAAATTTTACATCGGCGATGTGCGTGATTTGCAGTCTGTTAAAAACGCTATGCACGGAGTTGATTATATTTTCCACGCTGCCGCATTAAAGCAGGTGCCATCCTGCGAGTTCTTCCCCGTTGAAGCGGTTAAAACTAATGTTTTGGGTACGGATAATGTGCTCACCGCCGCTATTGAAGAGGGCGTAAAGTGCGTTATCTGCCTTTCTACCGACAAGGCGGCATATCCCGTAAACGCTATGGGTACTTCCAAAGCGATGATGGAAAAGGTTGTCGTTGCAAAATCCAGAACGGTTGCGCCCGAAAAGACAAAAATCTGCTGTACCCGTTACGGCAATGTATTGTGCTCAAGAGGTTCTGTTGTGCCGCTTTGGATTGACCAAATCCGTGAGGGCAAGCCCATAACGATTACAGAACCCGCTATGACACGCTTTGTCATGAGCCTGGAAGAAGCCGTTGACCTTGTACTCTTTGCCTTTGAGAACGGCGAGAGCGGCGATATTCTCGTTCAGAAAGCTCCCGCCTGCACCATCGAAGTGCTGGCTCAGGCTGTTAAAGAGCTGTTCGCACCCGATACGGAAATTAAAGTTATCGGTATCCGTCACGGTGAAAAAATGTATGAAACACTCCTTACAAACGAGGAGTGCGCAAATGCTATTGATATGGGTGATTTCTACCGTGTGCCTGCGGACAAGCGCTCATTAAACTACGATAAATACTTCAAGGACGGCGACAAAAAGCGCAATACCTTGACCGAGTTTAACTCCAACAACACCGACCTTTGGACGGTAGAGCAGGTGAAAGAAAAGCTTCTTTCCTTGAAATACATTCAAGAGGAGCTGAAAAAATGAGCCGGAACGATGAACAAGATATTCTGATAAGCTTTGTTTTGCCGATTTACAATGTGGAAGAATATTTGCGGGATTGTGTTGATTCAATTTACAGCCAAGATTTCGGCTCAATAAACTACGAAGTTATTGGTGTTGAGGATTGCTCTACAGACGGTACCCGCGCATTGTTAGAATCCCTGCAAAAGGAGCACGACAATTTTAAAATTGTATATAACAAGCAAAACGGCGGACTGGCTTTTTCAAGAAACGCAGGACTGCGTGAGGCGAAGGGAAAATATGTTTGGTTTGTGGATTCGGATGACCTTGTGTATCCGGGCTGTGTTCCGGGCTTGGTAAAGCTTTTGGAAGAAAACGATCCCGACCTTTTATCGGGGAGTTTTTTAAAGGTCCCGGCAGAATTCTCTATTGATGCGGAATTTCGGCCTGAACCGTTTTCGACTTCATTCCATTGGGGAGAAAATCTGATTACAGAGGCACCGACGGAAGCATACACAAAAAAGGTTATGACTACCGCATGTGTAGTTTTGTTTAAAACCGAATTGCTCAGAAGAGAAAATTTAACTTTTGATGAAGATATAGTGATGTCGGAAGATGCAGATTTTTATATCTTTTTCCCAAAAGGCTTTAAAATACTCAAATCAGAGGCGATTTGTTATTTATACCGTCAACGCGGAGGCTCTATTCTTCATTCTCCCAAGCGTTATCAGCGCGGGTACCTTTCTAATCTTTACATTTTGGAAAAATACCTGCGGCTCCACGAGAATGATGTATTAAGCGGAAAACAGCAGAAAAAATTGCAAAAGGAAATTATTGCTAATTTGAAATATAATATGGCACAAACGCTGGTGTTGGTCGATGACCGAGCGTATGTCAAGGAACAGCTTAAAGTTCTGCGAGAAAAAGGATACTATCCTTTTTGGTTTAATTTTTCCGCACTAAAAAACAAACGGGTGCCTCTTATGAAACGATTGGCGTTATTTTTACTGCCTATACAACCGATTTTCTTGTTGATAAACAGCCGGCAATCCCAAAAACAAAAGCACACATAAATAGGTTGGAGTGAGAGTTATGAAAATTTTAGTCACCGGTGCAAACGGATTTGTCGGTAAAAACTTAATTGCAACGCTTAAAAATATCCGTGACGGAAAGGACAATTCCCACGGTTTGCCTGCGGATTTAGAGATTTTCCCCTATGATTTAGGCGTTCCCGAAGAGGACTTTCAGCGGTACTGCGCCGAATGTGATTTCGTTTACAATTTGGTCGGCGTGCACCGCCCGAAAGACGAAAGCGAGTTTATGAAAGGCAATTTCGGCTTTTTGACTACGCTTTTGGATACGCTGAAAAAGTATAACAATACTTGCCCCGTTCTGTTTTCTTCCTCTATTCAGGCGGAATTTCAAAATCCCTATGGGGAAAGTAAGCGGGCGGCGGAAGAAGCCTTGTTTAAATACGGCGAGGAAACAGGCGCAAAGGTGATTATCTACCGTTTCCCCAATTTGTTCGGTAAATGGTGCAGACCGAATTACAACAGCGTTGTGGCAACATTTTGCCATAATATATCTCACGGTTTGCCTATTGAAATTCGTGACCGTAATTATGAAATGACGCTTTTGTATATTGACGATGTGGTTGATGAGCTTTTGAGAGCGCTCAAAGGCGATGAAACAAAAAACGGTGAATTTTGCGTCGTTCCTGTTTTCCATAAAGCCACTCTCGGTGAAATTGCGGATTTGATTTATTCTTTCAAGGAGAGCCGTGAAAATAAGCTTGTGCCCGATATGACAGAGGGTAGCTTGTCAAAAAAACTGTACAGCACTTATCTTTCATATCTGCCCAAAGACGGTTTTTCCTATCCTTTGAAAATGAATATAGATGAAAGAGGCTCGTTTACGGAAATTTTGAGAACGGTAAACAACGGTCAGTTTTCCGTGAATATATCAAAGCCCGGTATTACAAAAGGTCAGCATTGGCATCACACGAAAAACGAAAAATTCCTCGTTGTCAGCGGCAAGGGCGTTATCCGTTTCCGCAAAATTGACAGCGATGAAGTAATTGAATATTTTGTTTCGGGAGATAAATTAGAAGTTGTAGATATTCCCACGGGATACACCCACAACATTGAAAATTTGGGCGACACGGATATGGTCACCTTTATGTGGTGTAATGAGTGCTTTAACCCTGAAAAACCCGATACATTCTTTTTGCCGATAAGTGATACTAAACCGGCCGAACAACCAAAGAAAAAAGTACTGGTGCTGGGCGGAGCAGGTATGGCAGGCTTTGTGGCGGCGACTTATTTTAAAGAACACGGCTATGACGTAACGGTATTCGATAAAATTGCCGTAGAAGGCTTTTCGTGTATTGTCGGCTCGGCAACGGATACGCATTTGTTGAAAAGCGTTCTGTTAGAGCAACCCTACACGGCGGTGCTGAACTGCATCGGAATTTTAAACCGTGCATGCGATGAAAACCGCAGTGATGCCGCATTTATAAACGGCTATCTGCCTCATTTTTTGGCTGATACCTTTAAAGATACGAAAACAAAAGTAATTCATATAAGCTCGGATTGCGTGTTCTCAGGTAAGGACGCACCGTATGATGAAAGCGCACAGCCTGATGCGGCTGATAATTACGGCAAAACAAAAGCGGTTGGTGAAATTTGCAACAGTAAAGATGTAACCTTCCGTACCTCCATTATCGGTCCGGACAGAACACCGCAAAAGGGCGGGCTGTTTAATTGGTTTGCACAGCAGAAGTCCGTCAAGGGCTTTACAGGCGTTTTGTGGTCGGGAGTTTCCACCATAACACTTGCCCGTGCAATGCTTGCGGCGGTTGAATCCGATGTCAGCGGTATTTATCATTTGGTGAATAATGAATTTATCAGCAAATATGATTTGCTTGTGCTTTTCAATAAACATTTCTGCGGTAATCAGGTGGAAATCAAAGCAGATGACGGTGCGGTGCAGAAGAAAATTCTTGTAAACACCCGTACGGATTTCGATTTCCAAGTGCCGTCTTATGAGCAAATGGTACAGGAATGTGTTGATTGGGTAAAAAAACATCCCGCTTCATATATCCATTATTCAGCGGTTTGATAATCAAAACGGCAGCTTTGCCGATAGAGTATTAAAGGAGAAAAGGCTATGGAAATGCAAACAGATTTTTCCAATGTAAAGTTTCAAAACAACGGTAAGTTAAAACTCTTAATAATTGTGGGCACCCGTCCCGAAATTATTCGCCTTGCGGAGGTAATAGACAAATCCCGCCGCTATTTCGACTGCGTTTTGGCGCATACAGGTCAAAACTACGACTATACGCTCAACGAAATCTTTTTCGAGGATTTGAAGCTCGGCACACCTGATGTGTATTTGAACGCCGTAGGTGATGACCTTGGCGCAACGGTTGGCAATATCATAAACGCCTCCTATAAGCTGATGGTGCAGATTAAGCCCGACGCGCTGTTGATTTTGGGCGATACAAACTCCTGCCTTTCCGCAATTCCTGCGAAAAGACTGCATATTCCCATATTCCATATGGAGGCGGGCAACCGTTGTAAAGATGAGTGCCTTCCCGAAGAAACCAACCGCCGTATTGTGGACATTATTTCCGATGTGAATATGGCGTATTCCGAACACGCACGCCGCTATCTTGCCGACTGCGGTCTGCCCAAAGAGCGTACCTATGTGACAGGTTCACCGATGGCAGAGGTGCTCCATAAAAATCTTGCGGAAATCGAAAGCTCCGATATTCACAAAAAGTTGGGGCTTGAAAAGGGCAAATATATTTTGCTTTCCGCCCACCGCGAGGAAAATATTGATACGGAAAAGAATTTCCTTTCCCTGTTCAATGCAATCAACAAAACTGCGGAAAAATACGATATGCCCATACTGTATTCCTGCCACCCACGCAGTAAAAAGCGACTTGCAGAGAGCGGATTTGAGCTTGACAGCCGTGTAATTCAGCACGAACCCTTGGGCTTCCATGATTACAACTGCCTGCAAATGAACGCCTTTGCCGTGGTGTCGGATTCAGGCACATTGCCTGAGGAAAGCTCGTATTTTACAAGTATCGGCAAGCCTTTCCCGGCTGTTTGTATCCGCACATCCACAGAACGCCCCGAGGCTTTGGATAAAGCCTGCTTTGTGCTTGCGGGAATTGATGAAAAATCACTTTTGCAGGCCATTGATACGGCTGTGGAAATGAATAAAAACGGCGATTACGGTATTCCCGTGCCTGATTATATTGACGAGAATGTATCGTCAAAGGTTGTTAAAATCGTTCAGTCCTACACGGGCATAGTAGATAAAATGGTTTGGAGAAAGTACTAAGGCGATAATATGCGAAGAAAAGACAGAGAAATGAGCAGGGAATTTGCGTTAAGCGTTGCCGACAAGTGCGAATACGCCGTGCTTTCGGTAA
The DNA here is from genome assembly GCA_946041635.1 of uncultured Clostridia bacterium. Lineage (GTDB taxonomy): Bacteria > Bacillota > Clostridia > Oscillospirales > Acutalibacteraceae > Fimenecus. The sequence continues at coordinate 488 of CAMGDG010000024.1, read as the reverse complement.
TAACTCCCGATAATAAGCCCTATGCAGTTGCTTTAAGCGTTGTCCGCGGCGGGGAATATATGTATTTCCACTGTGCAAACGAGGGCGAAAAAATCGACTGTTTCAGGGCAAATCCCATAGGTTGTATGGTATGTGTGGGCGACACCGAACGCCAAAGAGACAAATTCACCACAAAGTTTGAGTCGGCGGTTATCAAGGGCAGACTGTTTGAGGTTACGGACGATGAAGAAAAGATATTCGCCCTTAAAATACTTTGCGAGCGCCATACACCCGAAAATATGCCTAATTTTGACGAGGCAATACAGAAAAGCCTTGCCCGCACGGCAATATGGAAAATGTCCATTGACGAAATAACGGGCAAGTGCAAAAAATAACAGAGGGACGATGATCTCATCGTCCCTTTAAAATTATACCAAAATCAGCAGTTAAGATTGTAGGGGCGATTCACGTGTCAAGAGTAACATGGTATACACCTGTGTAAGGACATG
>CAMGDG010000023.1 GCA_946041635.1 uncultured Clostridia bacterium | reverse complement strand
TGAATAATAACTATAATCAAAACGGTCAGTTTGGCGGTGGGGGGCAGTACGGAGCAAATCCGTACAATACTAACAACGGCAATAATTATTACGGTGCACCGTACGGTTACCGAAACGGCTATGCTCCGCCCGGATATGGGGCGAGCTATTCTCAGGGTAATCCTATTACACCGTTGCAGCAGGAAAAAATCAACGATAGAAAAATCATAAGAACTATCGGCACTTTTGTAGCAATTGCTGTACTTCTGTATATCGGCTTATCCTCTCTTTTCGGCGTGATTATAGGTATTTTAAGCGAGCATTTCCCGAAGATAGGTATGTTTTTTGATAATACTCTTTTAAATTACGCCTACGGAAATATTGCTTCGGTGCTGTTTATCGCTCTGCCTTTTTTCGCTGTTCATCTTATTTTGAGAAAAAAGCGAATTTCGGGTATTTTGCCTATGGGAACAACATATAACAAAAAGGCAAGCATCAGCCTTGTGATGATGCTTTTCCCTGTTGTTATAATCACATCAATGGTAATAAATCTCATATCCTTTGCTTTTCAGTCGGCAACGGGGATAGAGTTTTCAGGGGGATATGACGAAGTTATAAACGGACCGGCGGAAATCGCAATGTCGGTAATTTCCGTGGCTGTTTTGCCTGCGGTTGTCGAGGAAATTGCAATAAGAGGTATTGTTTTACAGCCCTTGCGCCGATACGGCGATTGGTTTGCAATTATTGCATCCTCCCTCATTTTCTCACTTATGCACGGCAATATGGTACAGATTCCCTACACTCTCGCAGCGGGAATAATATTCGGTATTGTTGCGGTTTCAACAGGAAGTCTTTGGCCGTCTATTGTGCTTCATTTTTTAAACAATCTGTTCTCTGTTTTAATACTTTGTGCAGATTCAAATTTCAGCGAAACAGCGGCAAACTTTTTTGTGTTTATTATGCTGGGCGTATTGGTACTGCAAGGAATAGCAGGCGGTGTGATTTTTTTCAATATGAGATACCGTCCTCGTTTTGCAAAGGGTGTAAAAACTCTGAATAACGGAGAAAAAGCAAACGCATTGTTCGGGAATCCCGTTATGATTGCGGCGCTTGTTGCTATGGTTCTCGTTGCGCTTACAAGCATTTCGTTTTAAGTTATGGAAAAAGTAGATTTTATGGGCTATGCGCTGTCACTTGCCCGCCTTTCCGCAGAGGAGGGCGAGGTGCCGGTGGGCGCAGTAGTTGTGTGTGACGGAAAAATCGTAGGCGAGGGCAGAAACCGCCGTGAAACGGTGAAAAATGCCCTGCACCACGCAGAAATTCAAGCCATTGACGAGGCGTGCAAAGCTCTCGGCGGCTGGCGGCTGTGGAAATGCGATTTGTATGTTACCTTGGAGCCTTGCCCCATGTGCGCAGGCGCAATTATAAATTCCAGAATTAAAAATGTGTTTTTCGGAGCATACGATGAAAAAAACGGAGCGATATCCTCCGTTTCACATCTTTTTGATATGAATTTTACCCACAAACCGCTGTATGAGGGCGGTATTATGGAAAAAGAATGTGCAGAAGTGCTCACATCTTTTTTCAAAAACCTGCGTGAAAAGAAAAGCGGAGGAAATTAAGAACAAGGAGTTGAAAAAATGAGTACGGTAGCCGCAATTTCCACCGGCAGAGCACCGGGAGGTATCGGAATTGTAAGAATTTCCGGCGAAAATGCCATTGCGGTGGCTGACAAGGTTTTTTCTTCCTTTAACGGTAAAAAACTGTGTGAAATTCCGGGATATTCCGCCCTTTACGGCAAAGCTCACGGTAAAAAAGGTCACATCGACAATGTTGTAGCCCTTGTTTTTAAAGCGCCGAAAAGCTATACGGGGGAAGATGTTGTTGAAATTTCCTGCCACGGCGGACTCTTTGTAACCGACAGGGTGCTGAACGCCGTTTTTGAGGCAGGAGCTGTTCCTGCCGAAGCAGGTGAGTTTACAAAACGAGCCTTTTTAAACGGAAAAATGGATTTGACAAGCGCAGAATCGGTTATGAGCATTATTTCCGCACAGGGTGAGCAGGCGGAAAAAATCGCGCTGGGAGTTTTAGAAGGCAAACTGTTTAAAGAAATTAAAAAAATTACGGATAAATTGCTTTACGATATGGCACTTTTGTCCGCATGGGTGGATTATCCTTATGAAGAAATTGAGGATTTGTCCGCAGAAAAGCTTAAAAGTCATATTGCAGAAAGCAAAAATGAGTTAGAAAAGCTTATAAACGACTTCGGCAAGGGGCAGATTATTCTTGAAGGCGTTGATACCGCCATTGTGGGTTGTCCCAATGTGGGAAAATCCACCCTTATGAATTTGCTTTCGGGTACGGATAAATCAATAGTAACGGAAATAGCCGGAACTACCCGTGATATTGTTGAAGATACCGTTAATGCCGGAGGTATAACACTCCGTCTTGCAGATACGGCAGGAGTGAGAGATACTGACGATACAGTTGAGAGTATCGGCGTTGAAAGAGCGGTAAAAAGGCTTGAAAACGCAGAGCTTGTGCTGGCGGTTTTTGACGGAAGCCGCCCCTTGAACGGTGATGACCGCCGCCTTATTGACCTTTGCAAGGGCAAAAAGGCTGTGGGTATAATAAACAAAACCGATTTAGACAAAAACTATCTAAACGATGAAGTTGAAAAAAATTTTCCGCAGACAGTTTTTATCTCAGCCAAAACAGGCGAGGGAAAAGCGGAGCTGATAAGCGCAATAGAAACGCTTTTAGGCACAGCGGATTTTGATACTTCGGCGGCGGCTGTTGTAAACGAGCGTCAGCGTGATTGCTGTAAAAAAGCCCTTGACGCCTTAAACGACGCACAAAACGCTCTGGACTTGGGGCTTACTATGGATGCGGTTACAGTCTGTCTTGACAGCGCCGCAGAAAATCTTATGGTGCTCACAGGGGAAAAAGCCACAGAGCTTGTAGTCAATGAAATTTTTGCACAGTTCTGTGTAGGCAAATAAGAGCAATCGCTTCAAAATTCTTACATATATGCCTTGTCCGCATATTTTTCCCTGTAATTCGTCCTTTCCCTCGGCAATACACAAAGTATTACCTCGGTCAAGTACTGTTTACAGTAAAAAATCTATCGTACAAATCGCATATGACAAATTTTTCAGCGACTGCTGAAAAGAAAAAATATAAAGCTATTAAAAAGCGAATATGTAAAATCGTTTTAGTTAATAATTATCTATTTGAAAAGAGGTCTTTAAAATGAGCGAAGGATGCAGCGGAAATTGCGGCAGTTGTTCTTCAAATTGCGAGAGCAGAAAAGAGGATTTACGCACACCGCTTAACAGTTTAAGCAGTGTTAAAAAGGTAATCGGCGTTGTAAGCGGAAAGGGCGGCGTAGGCAAAAGCCTTGTCACCTCAATGCTTGCTGTAACGGCGCAGACGATGGGCTATCAGACAGCCGTTCTTGATGCGGATATAACAGGTCCCTCAATACCTCAGGCTTTCGGCGTTCACGGCAACGCAGAGGGTAGTGACGAGGGCATTTATCCTATGATTTCAAAATTGGGAACAAGAATTATGAGCGTTAATCTCCTCTTGGAAAAAGAGGACCAGCCCGTAGTATGGAGAGGCCCCGTTATTTCGGGAGTTATTCAGCAATTCTGGCAGGAGGTTGTCTGGGGCGATGTGGACTTTATGTTTGTGGATATGCCTCCCGGAACGGGGGATGTACCCCTGACCGTGTTCCAATCTCTGCCTGTTGACGGTATTGTTATCGTTACAACTCCTCAGGATTTGGTAACTCTTATCGTTAAAAAAGCAGTTAATATGGCAAAGATGATGAATGTTCCCATTTTGGGTATTGTTGAAAATATGAGTTACTTTGAGTGTCCCGACTGCGGCAAAAAGCACAGTATTTTCGGCGAGAGCAAAATTGACGAAGTGGCAAAGGAACTTGATATTCCCGTTCTTGCAAAGCTCCCCATCAATCCCGCAAATGCAGCGCTTGTTGATAAAGGTGCAATTGAGCTTTGCGAGGAAAAGCAGTTTGAGGCGATTATCAAAAAAATTGCCGAATAAAACAGCATAATTCCTTCTGTTTTTATTTCGGAGATGTTTTTATGAAAATAAAAGCGAAAAGCATTGTAAATTCAATAATTTTGGCGGCGATTATTTCAGCCCTGCTGTTTTCGCAGGGCTGTTTTGCCGTTGCGGCAGAAACGGCGCAGGGCGGTTCTTCGTCGGTATTTCGTTCCAATGCGGGCAATCTCACCGCAACCGATGAGGAACTAAAAGAACTTGAAACCTTTTTCAGAACCTTTTATTACGGCGCAGACGAAAGCATTGTCCCATTCAATTCAAAGGAAATAACATATAACGATATTTTAAACATTTTTTTAACCGATAATTCGGGAAAAAGCAAGCTTTACGATGGATATTTTAACGGCGCTGAGGCGATTGACTGCGAAAAAATACCTGACCCTATGGGTAAATTCGGTGCTGACGAAGAATCGGAGCAAACAGGCTTTTATTACATATACAAAAAAGAAAATATTGACTGGATAATTACAAAAATCCTTAACGCCTCCCCCTCTGTTGTTACCGATTTTAACGCAGAGGGATATGAAACAGATACTTGCTATTATTACGACGGAAGTTTTTATGTTGCCCAGCGTACATCAACTGATAACAGCAATCTTACGGTAAATGTTCAAAGTGTAAGTCAAAGTGAAAACGGCAGATATGTTGCGGATATTGAGAGTGTTTCCGCAGAAAAATCAAAGGCAGAAGCATCTGCAAAGGCGGTTGTTGCTCTTAAAGAAGTTTCGGGAAACCGGCGCTGGACGATTTATTACGCAGGCGGCGAAGACGGAGTTGACGAAGCGCTGAAAAATGCGCCGCTGGTAATAACGATCGATAACAACAGTTTTCCCAATGACGCAACTGCGTTTATAAAATATGCCGAGCGAACAAGGTATTACACAAAAAGTGATAATATGGAAAAACTAACGGCAAATAAGCCTTCCAATTTGCGCAATGCAGTGTATGAATATACTGCCGGCGGCTGGGACGGCGCGGGCTACGGTATAGCGGCGGCAATGGCGCTTTCCTTTGCGGAAAAAACGGATATTTCTCTGTATCAGGAAGGTACGGGCATAAGCTTCTACAAAATGCAGTCTCCTGCACAGAACAATAACTTCCGCTCACTGATAAATTATTATCAGTTGTCGCAGCTTTGCACATTTCTTTCGGATTACCGAAATTTCGATGAAATCCGAGATAATGCCGAAGTTAAAACAGATGTTTTAAAGGGTTTAACAGAGGCGGTTAAGAACGAGAGTCCCGTGATTGTTGTATGCCGTCAGAAAACCAACAGCAAAACAGTAGGGCACGCTCTTGTGGCATGCGGCTATGATACAAAGACAGACGGCTCCTTTGAAATTATGCTTGCGGACCCCGACGACAGAGGAAAACATATTTATTTAGCGGTTAATGCGGATTTTTCAAACTGCTCCTTTAAGGGAAGCAACTACGGAAGCGGAGAAATCGTTTCCCTGGGATACTTAACGGCGGCCGAGGCACAGAAATTGCTTGAAACAGATGTTTCCCAAGAGGCGGAAAGGCTTGCGGACAAATGTATAATAATTTTAGAACAGAACGCAAGGCTCACGGTTACAAACGCCATCGGCGAAAAACTTATCTGTAACGAAAACGGCTTTTCGGGCGATATGGCATATACCGTTGAGAATTATATAATAGGCGGAAACGGTCACGAGAGCGATATTATGCTGTCGGTTGAAAACTCCGAAAGTTTTACCGTTGATAACGAGGGTAAAACTCTGGATATTACCTTTTCGGGCGGAAACGGAATTTTTTGCGGTGTTGACGGCACTAATATTGAGTCCGTAAATATAATACCCAATGAATTTACCGTAAAGGGCAAGGATATGGCGTATTCAATCTCAGCCCTTTCAACGGAGGAAGATGTTGAGCTTATAAATCTGCGTGGCAGCGAATCGAGGAAAATAACGGCGGCAAGCAAAAACGGTGTTACCGTTACAAGTGAGCGCAAGCAGAATTTGCGTCTGGCTCTCGTTTCATCAAAGGGAGATATTAAAGAGTGCGATTATCAGCCCCCGAGTTTTGAATATAACATTACCGCTGCACTTGTGGAAGAGCGCGCGGAACTGGAAAAATCAAATAATTTAATTGTACTTCTCTTTTTCGGCATATTCGGAGTTCTTGTTGTTACGGCGGCGGCAGTAACATTTGTTATCGTAAAGAAAAAACGCAAAAGAGATGCGAAAACAACCGAATAAATATATAATCAGGAGAATGATTTAACTCATTCCCCTGATTTTATTTTGAGCGTTTTAAGATATTCTTTTTGTTCTGTGCTTATGCGGTTGCTTTCAACCGCTTTTTGTATTGCCTTGTTGTGCACCCGAACGGGAAGAACCCTGTTTTCAATATACGGCAGGGTGCTTTCCCATTGCTTTGCAAGGGCGGTGGCAAAATACCACGCAATCATCATATTTATGTAGTATTCCTCGGAGTTTATGCCCGATACAATTTTAAGATGTTCTTTTTCAAAATTTTCATCGAGATAATACCGCATAAGCATACCTATGCCGTAACGCACCGTGTATGTTTTACCCGATTTTATCCACTCGTTAATTTTCGAAAGCAAACAGTCCGTTTTTTTGCCTAATACCTTGGGAGATGTCATATCGCAGGTCGCCCAGTTATCAACATATGGCAAAAATTTATCCAGCGCCTCAATGCAAGCGTCAAAATCCCGTATTTGCTCAATTAAAAAACCGTGAAGATTGTTTTCCTCATAGTATTTATGGGGCAGAATATTTATAAATTCCTCAGCAAGCTCGGTTTTGCCGAAGTCTTTGGCAAATTTACGAAGTACAGGAACACGCACCCCCATAATCAAATCGGGATTTACCGTGGGCATAAGCTTTGAATGAAAATTTTTATATTCCTTATCAGCAAGGGCGAAAAGGTTTTCTTGCACATATTTTTCAATATTTGTCATATTTATTATCAGCCTTTTTTCTTTCGCAGATTGCTTGTAAGCACATACAACAGCAATATGACGGCAGACGAGCCGAACAAAACGGCATACTGCGCCCCAACGCTCACCTCGTTATCGAAAAAGAAAATGGTGTTGTCAAAGGCTTTGCGAAGTTCCTCCGTCATTTCGGCAGGCAAATCTTTGGTAAGCTCTGCGATTGCGCCGTGCATAAAGTGATTGCGCAAAAGCACCGTACCGTAAGTGCCCGGCACAAAGCTTACAAATTTCTGAATACCGCCTGCAAACTGAGAAATAGGCATATACGCCCCGCAGACAAAGCCGTACATGGAAGAAACAGCGGTGGAAACGGCGCTGATACCGCCCTGCGTGCTGACAAATTGCTCCACAAACGCCGCAAGGGAGGTGCCGAAAAATACACAGCCCAAAACATCTAAAAGAATATAGGGAATATCCCGAAAGGTCAAATACCAGCCCGTTTTGCCCAAGAATAAAAGGGAAACGCATAATGCAATCAGGCAAACCAGCAAGGTGGTAAAAAAGTTTGCAAAATAATAGGCAACCGCCATTTGCCCACGCTTTACAGGCGTTACATAAAAATCGTTAATGCGTTTTGTCACCCTATCCATTGCCATAATGTTGTTGGAGGAAAACGCCACCGTTACGGCAGACACGCCTAAAATGGAGGACACAAGCCAACCGCCCGTAAAGCCGTTTATGAGTTTTTCAGGGATTTCAATTCCCTCGGGCATTCCTGCAAGCAGAGAATCCACATAGACGCTCCGTAAAAAGGTTACGTATAAAATCAAAAGAATAACAGGGGTAATCAGGGAGGTGAAAAAGGTCACCTTATCCTTAAAATAGATGCGGATATTCCGCCCTGTCAGCAAAAGTACCGTTTTCATTCGTTCTCCCCCTTTAACTGTTTACCTGTTGCAGACAAAAACACATCGTCCATTTTGCCCTTGATAATCTCGAAATCATCGAACAATTCGGGATTTTGCAAAATCAGTTTCTTTGCTTCACTGGTATTTTCCGCTTCAATCTGCAAATAGCCGTTTTCCTCGGAAAACGCAATTCCCTTTTTTGAAAGAGCCGTTTTGTCACCGTTGTACAAACGGATAAAGTCCCCTGTATAGCGATTTTTCAAATTGTTGGGCGTACCCTCGGCGGCGATTTTGCCGCTGTCGAGAATAACCACATAATCCGCCTCTGCCGCCTCCTCCATATAGTGGGTGGTGAGGAAAACAGTCAACCCCTTTTCACGGCGGTAGCGGTCAATAACCTCCCAAACCGTTTTGCGGGAGCGTGGGTCAAGCCCCGTTGTGGGCTCGTCTAAAATCAGGATTTTCGGATCGTTAATCAGGGCGCGGGCAACATCAAGCCGCCTGCGCTGACCGCCCGAAAGTTTGCCCACAGGGCGTTTGATAAAATCGTGTAAATCCAGCAAATCGCTCAAACTTTTTATGCGCTCGTCATAGTCCTTACCGTAAATGCCGTAAAGTCCTGCACGGGTTTTCAGGTTGTCTCTGCCGCTTAAAACGCTGTCCAGCACCGAGTCTTGAAATACAATGCCGATTTCGCTTTTGATTTTTGCGCTGTCACGGTCAATGTCCAGTCCGTCTATGGTCACCTTGCCGCCGTCACGGGCAAGGGTGGAGGTCATAATGGATATGGTGGTGCTTTTGCCTGCGCCGTTTAATCCCAAAAATGCAAAAAGACTGCCTTTTTCCACGGAAAAGGAAATACCGTCCACGGCTCGCACCTGACCGAAAGATTTTTGCAGATTTTCAACTTCTATAATATGCAAGTCACTCACTCCTTCATATATTTTATAAGACTTAACCCCACCTCGGTGAGCATTTTGTCTGTTTCTTCATCGGTAAAATTGCAAACTCCCGTTGCCTGCAAAACGGCGATACCGTGGCTGTAAATCCACAAATGGTGGTGCAGTTTCTGCGCCGTTTCACGGTCAACCTCAAAGCTTTCCTTGGCCGCGTCGGTTATAGAGGTGCTGACAGTATCCACATACCGCATCAAATCGTCCATTTTAGGCACTTGCGGCGCGCCTGTCATAAAGAGCAGACGGAATAAATTCGGTTCTTCCCGTGCCATACGGACATACGCCTTGCCCGTGCCTTTAAAGGGATACTTTTCTTTTAGCCCCTCGCGGATATACTGATTATAAATTTCTTCGGCGGCTTTTTTCACTTCGTCACGAACTTGCGCCATATTTTCAAATACGGTGAAAATCGGTCGGGCGGAGCTTTGAAGAGCGTCGCCCAAAGAACGGGCGGTCAAAGCCTCTGCCCCCTCTTTGCGCACAAGGTTTAAAGCGGCGGAAACGATTTCTTCCTTCGTAAATTTTTGTTTCGGCGGCATTTGTTCACTTCCTTTTAATCTAAAACATATGTTTTAAAACCTGTGTTTTTATTATACGCTTTTTACAAGCATTGTCAAGACAAAATTTTAAATGCGTAAACAATCATCCCGAACATTTTGTAAATAATCTGGGCTTGACACATAAGCCCCCGCCGTCAATTTACAGGTAACCATGCGGCGGGAGCAAGCCCCCGCCCTACCTTGCATATTTTAATTTTATGCAAATTCACGGTGCGCCGAGTCGTCGCACCCTACAAAAAAGATGTCAATTTTATAAAATCTTTCGGGCAGATGCCTTCATCTGCCCCTACAAATTTCATATAAATTTCAATTTTCCGTTCTTCATTAAAACAAAAATCCCCCTCGCAAGAGGGGGAAAACTGCCAAAATTTACTTTTAAGGATTATTCATCCTCGCAGCCGCAATCGTCGCAATCGCAGTCACAATCGCAGTCGAATTCAAGAACTTCGCCGCAGTTGGGGCATTCTGCCTCGCCGTCAAGGATAATCTCCTCGTCGAAATAAACTGTTTCGCCGCAGTTGGGGCACTCAACCTCATACATATCGTCGTCACAGCAATCGCAGTCCTCAGCCTCGTCATAGAAGATTTCTTCAAGGTCTGCAAGGTCCTCGTCAACAGCGTCAAGCTGTTCTGTGACAAGCTCCATCTCGTCGTCAAGGTCGCTTACCGTAAGGGCAAGGTCTTCAAGCACATCAAGCACGGCGTTGAGAACCTTTGTTTTTTTATCGTCCTTATCAAAATCCAAGCCCTCAACAAGGCCTTTAAGATATGCAACTTTCTCTGTAACTGTCATTTTAACAGCCTCCTTTTTTTAATTACGCTCTTGACATATATTCGCCTGTGCGTGTATCAACATTTATCATTTCGCCCTCGTCAATGAAAAGGGGAACCTTGATTTCCGCTCCTGTTTCAAGAGTTGCGGGCTTTGTGGCGTTTGTAGCGGTGTCGCCCTTAAAGCCGGGGTCGGTCTTTGTAACCTGAAGAGTTACGAATGTGGGGGGCTCAACACCGAAAACATTACCCTTATAGGAAAGGATTTTGCAAACCATATTTTCCTTAACGAACTTGAAATTGTCGGAAAGGTCTGATTCATTTATGGGCACAAGCTCATATGATTCGGGGTCCATAAAGTAATACAGACCGCTGTCATTATAAGAATACTCCATATCCTTTCTCTCAATGAAAGCCGTGGGGAATTTTTCGGTGGGGTTGAAAGTTCTTTCAACAACGCTGCCTGCAATAACATTTTTAATCTTTGCTCTTACAAAGGCTGCTCCCTTACCGGGCTTAACATGCTGGAATTCAATGATTTGATAAACGTTACCGTCCATTTCAAATGTAACGCCGTTTCTGAAATCACCTGCTGATACCATAGGTATTATACCTCCGTTTTTTCTTTTAATTCATTATACATAATACAATAAAATTCATTGTATTTCAAGTGTTTTTGTAAAATCAGGGAACGATTATATAACTTTTCGCCGCCGAATGGGACAATTTTTCGTAAAAGTTTGTATCTTCGGGCTGATTTTTCACCGTGGGGACAACCTTTAAGGTGGTAAAGTTGTTTTTTACGCTGTCATTAAGTTTTGCGTATTCTGTTTCAATTAAACTGATATAATCGCCGCTTTCGGGCTTTTCGATAAGAGGAGAGCAAACCGACGCCGCCGTGTCAAAAAGCGTTCCTCCCAGTTTTTCAGCGTCGCCGCCAACGGCACCGTCATAAGATGTGCCCATAAACAGCGGGCGGTTTCCCGCCGCAGAAGAGGCTTTTTCTATAAACTGCATAAGCACCTGATTTTTGTTCAGCGTTGTATCGTCAGCCGTAAAAACAGGCACCGCACCGTTGTACGCTGCAGGGAACTCAACGGACTCCAAATAAATACAGTCTGCGCCGAAATCGGAAATTTCTTTGATTACGGAGCAAAGATAATTCTGCGCCCTTTCGTTCACAGGGTCCAGCCACACGCCGCCGCCCTGTATGGCAGGAGCGTCAAACCAAATTTTTGTTTTTTCGGCGTCCTCATAAACATAAGCTCCCAGCCTTTGGGGAGAAATACTGTCCTCAAAGCAGTAAACTCTTGCTATTACCTTAAAGCCTTCTGTCTTTATTTTATCCAGAACAGCCTGATTTACCTCATTGTATTCATATCCTGCGGGAATATCAATTAAGGAAGAGCCGTAGGTCAAAACACCGTTGCTGTCTTTAAAATCAAGCATTACGGTGTTAAAGCCGTTTTTCTTTGCGTTTTCAAGGAACCGTGAAAAGCCGTCCGCATCGCCCAGCGTGGCGTTTTCAAGAAAAATCGCCCTAATTTCACCCATATTTTCAACAGTTACCGTGTTTTCGGTTTCAGGCTTTTTTTCGGGAAGCGGACGGGCGGAAAGCTTTATATAAAGGGACACCCCCACAAAAGCCACGGCGAAAAGAGCAATCAGCAAAAACGCCGTCAAAACCTTTAAAGAGCGTTCTCTTTTTTTCATTTTACGGCTTTCACCTATTGCATACCCCGTACCTCGGCGTGAGGGATATTTTTTTGAAAATTTATAATACCCCTTCAATCTGCGTGGGGACGAATCTTTTTTAGCCATATTAAATCCTTAAATTAGTACCGATGTGCCGGAAATACCCGTAAACGCCATTGACAAAAGCGCGGTGTAGATAAACAGCGCCGGCGTTCCCTTAAAGCACTTGGGTAAAGTTTTGTTCATATCAAGGACTTTAAGCCCCGAATTTATCAGTAATACCGCAATAATATATGCGGCGCCTGCACCGATTCCTGCGCCCACAGCCTCATATACGGTAAAGGCGGAGCGGTAGTTTATGAGCGGAACGCCCAAAACAAGCGTATTAAGAGCGGCAATACCTATTCTGCGAACGGTGCGAGGAGAGGCTTTGCCCGAAATAAGCACGGCAAAAACCGTTATAAAATAGCAAACGAGCAAAACCGCCGTGAAGAGAACGGCGTGAAGAACATCGTTTAAGCCGTGAATTTCCGGAATACCGTCAAGCAGAGCGCATAATGCCGAAACAACCGTGGAGAAAAATGTTATAAACATTGTCATGGGCAAAAGCTGACGGGGCTTTGCGCTCATTCTTATTGCCTCGCTTATGCCGTATCCGCCGTTGAAAATAAGGTTTTGGAAAAGCATTACATAAAGTGCGGCGGAAATAAGCTTTAAAATTACTGTCATTGTCCGTCGCCTCCCTTATCTTCGGTGTTGTCACTGCGTGTTTTGTACTCTTCAAGCTCTGTGAGCATATCGGAAAAGTCGTCAAGATATGTTCTGCCGTCCTCCGCTTTCGGTGTACGGCGAACAGCCTCGCTCCTTTGAACATCGTTTTGTTGCTTTTTCTCCGATTTGTGAGTTTTCGGCTTTTCTTTTTTAACCGTTTTTTCCCTGCGGGGCGGTTTTTCTTTCTTTTTATCTGCTTTTTTATCCTTTTGTTTACGCTCTATTCTGACAACGGCAGTATCGCTCTCTCCGTCCTCTCCGTAAGGGTTATAATCATCGTTCATAAGTTCTTTCAAAGAGCCTTTAAGTGAACGGCGGATTTCGGAGGTGTCAAAAGCTCTGTCAGGCGATGCGTTGGGATATTTCACGCTGATTACGGCTTTTAGAGCCGCCGCAAGAAAGCCCATTATGAGAAGTCCGCCGAAAGGCATAATCAGGGCGGGGAACTTAACGGGCAAATGAATATCCGCACCGCCTATTGTGCCCAAAGCCAGCAGCTCACGCACAAATCCCACGATAACCGTTACCGCACCGTAGCTCAAAGAAGCCGAAAGTGCGTCCACAAGGCTGTCGGTCACATTGTTTTTCACCGCAACTCTTTCGCAATGAAGCGCAACAAGGGAATTAACCGCCATAAGGGGCAGATAAATGCCGAAGTTCATCGACATATCGGGGAAAAATCTGCCTGTCACATACATTATGGGATAGATTATCGCCGTGCCGAATATAACATAAAGGGCAACACGCCAATAACGGCGCACATTTTTAAGCATTAAGGACGCTAAAACCTCGCATACCGCCATTTCGATTGCCGTAACTAACGCCAGAAACAGAGCAAGCCTTAAAGAAAGGGCAATGGCGACAACGGGACAAAGCCCCACCGCCTCAAAAAGCAGGGGATTTTTAATGACGGCGCTGTTTCTTATGCGCTTGAAAATCTTTTTTTTCTCACTCATCGCCGTCACCTCCCGTAATAAACGGAGCTTCGGTTTCGTTCACCGTGTTTTCTTCCGCAATAACCTCTCCCAAGCTTTCCTGCTCGGTAATTTCACCGCTTTCGGGGATTGCTTCTTCCTCTTTGGGCTGTTCGCCGTTTTCCGCCGTATCTTTTTTCTCATCAATATCGGGAATTTCGTTAAGCACCTCTTCGGGTACTGCAACGGGAGAGATTTCAACATAAGGTTCGGATTTTCTGATACGCTTTTTCTCCCACGGTGTTAAGGGAATACGGTCAAAAAGCTCCGACATAGCGTCGATTATGAGTATTCCGAAGCAAACCGATTCCTCCATTGCTCCGAAAAGGCGAATAAGCATACATATAATTCCGCCTGCAAAGCCCCAAGCCGCACGGGAAACAAGTCGGCGTGGCATAACCGACGGATAGGACATAAAAAATACAGCGCTGAAAAGCATCATTCCCGAGCAGAGCTCCATAACAACCGAAACGCCTCTGCCCGTGCTCACACGGGGGAACAAAGCCGCCGTTATTGCAACCGCAGAAAGGAAGGTTATTACGGGAACACAGCTTTTCGGCTGTCTGAGCGCAAGATATAAAAATGCGCCTGCCAAAGCGATAATACTGCCTGCGCCCACGGCGGAGGGAATACTTCCCGTGAGCAGTTCAAGCAACGCCACCGAATTTCTGCCCACGGAAATATTCTGCGTGAGCATTTTAGTGAGCGCCAGAGCGTTCCCTGATGAATAGCTGAACATTTTATCGCTCCAACAAAGCGTTAAAAAGCAAACAGAAGCCGCCGCAGGAACAAAGGGCGATTTTTTAACCGAGCCGAAAGGTAAAACGCATACGGTAACGGCAAACGCACCTGCACAAACCGCCATCCACCAGGGAGCGGTAACAGGCAGTAAAAGCGCCGCGGTCGCACCGATTACAAGAGAGGAAAAATCACTTGACTCATCGCCGCCCAATATCTTTTCGCCCAGCTTGCGGCAGATTGCAGCGGCGGCAACAGAACAAAAAACAAGGAGCAGAACTCTGATTCCGTAATTAAAATATGCGGCGGCAAAAACAGCCCCCAGCATTACGGCATAATCTGCCATCTGCCGGCGGATTTCAAGAAAATCCTGAGATTTTTTCGGCGTTACTGTATCTGTCAAAACCTTTGCCTCACTTTTTCCAAAATTTATTGATTGCACATTGCCTGTCCCTGTAATATGATGGATTAAGAACACTTTTACGGAGGACACCGCCATGACCTTTGAAACGCTTAACGGCAATGTTGTACTTGTTGAATTATCGGGAGAAGAAATGAAAAATTTCAATATTACATATGATACGCTTGAAAGCGACGAGCATACCGAAAGAGTAATAAGAACAATTTTAAAGGATATTCCCTGTGAAAATTATCCGCAAAGAGATAAAATTATTGTTGAAGCTCTGCCTGCCGATAACGGAGGATGTTTTTTCATTTTCACCTTTACCAACCGAAAAAAACAGCGTTACCGTGTAAAGAAACAGGAAATTCCTACCGTTTTTGAAATTGACTGCGCCGACGATTTTCTCGATTTTCTGTCGGCGGCAAAAAATACCATGCCTCAAAATATGAAATGCCCCGTTTACCGTATGGAAAACAGCTTTTACCTTGTATTTCCTTATTCTGTATCGGAATACAGTCATATTTTAGAGGAATTCGGAAAAACAAGCCTGCATACCGCCGCCTCAATCGGCGAAAGGGGCAAGCATATGGGATTTATCAGTATTTAGCAATACTTTTTAAATAGTTTTCAGCCGCAATCGCCTTGAATTTTTCAACGGTGCCTTTGCGGTTTTCGCTTTTAAACAAAGCGTTGCCCGAAACGAACACATCTGCGCCTGCGCCTGCGGCAACAGCGATGGTTTTTTCGTTTATTCCGCCGTCAACCTCAATTTCACAGTTTAATCCCCGGCGGTCTATCTCTTTACGGAGAGCGGCAACCTTGCCCATCATATCCTCCATAAAGCTCTGCCCGCCGAAGCCCGGCTCAACGGTCATAACAAGCACCATTGAAAGCTTATCAAGATAGGGGAAAATATCTTCTGCGGGAGTTGCGGGCTTAACGGTTAACGAGGCTTTAACGCCGCGGGAAAGTATTTTATCCACCGTTTCGCCGACGGGCGAACTGCACTCTGTATGAAAGGTGATTATATCGGCACCCGCATCGCAAAAATCGTCAATATATTTCAGCGGTTCGCTTATCATAAGATGAACATCAAAGGGAAGGTCGGTAGCACTTCTTATGCACTTTACAACAGGCGCACCCAGAGTGATATTGGGAACAAAATGACCGTCCATAACATCAATATGTATATAGTCTGCGCCGCAACGCTCCATATCCTTTAATTCTTCCGCAATTTTTCCGTAGTCGCAGGAAAGAATAGAGGGTGATATTTTCATCATAATAAAACTCCTCACCTTGGTATAATCAACCCATTTTAACATATTTTCAGAGAAAATACAATACACGACATCGTGCACCGTGAAATTACATGAAAAATTTCAATTTACAATAAGTTTGTAGGGTGCGACGACCTCGGCGCACCGAAATTATATGATTTTTTCGGCGGGAGCAAGCCCTTAATATTACAGCAAATCCCTTTCCTCCCTCTGACGAGGGAGGTGGATTTTGCGAAGCAAAAGACGGAGGGAGAGACACTATTTGCAAAAAAACAAATAGTTTTTCTCTCCCCCAGTCGTGACAACGCCACGACAGCCCCCTCGTCAGAGGGGGCAATAATGTTTTTTCTCCGTGGGGTTTTGTGGATTTTTTGCGAGACGGTGAAAAGCGCCGTCTCCTACAAAAAACACAAAACCTCCTGCAACCTTTTATTTTTCGATTGCAGGAGGATATTTTTTAACTTCCGTATTCACTTTTTACGGTTTTCATAACCTTTGACGCTACGGGGACGGCACTCTTAATGCCCGAGGAGGAGTCCTCCACAACAACGATTATGGCAAAGGGCAAGCTGTCAAGCCGTGAATAACCCACAAAAAGTGTATTTGGGCGCACATCGGGGCTGTCGCTTATCTCCGCCGTGCCTGTTTTTCCGCAAAATTCCATTTTGGGGAAATAATTATCGCCGTAATAGTTTTCCACATTTGACCGAAGCAGATTGCTGAGCCTGCCCGCCACATCTGCCCTGAAATACTCGCCGATTTCGGTTTTGGACGCAGTAAAGGATATTTTTCCTTCGGGCGTGGTTATCTTGCTCACGATGTAGGGCGACTGTGCAGTACCGCCGTTGGCGATGGCGGAAACAACTGTAAGCATATGGCAGGGATTTATAAGCGTTGTGTATTGACCGATTCCCGCCCATCCTATATCCAGACTTTTAGCGTCCGATAGGTTAATCTTGCTTGAAGAACACTTTATTTTTCCGCTGATATTGGATAAGGGCGCATTAAAGCCGATTCTCTGTGCCGTTGCGGCAAGCTTTTCTGCACCCAGCTCATCGGCAATTTGTGCAAATGCGCTGTTACATGAACAATTCAGCGCCTTTTCAAAGCTTATTTTTCCGTGAGTGCCGTTGCAGATAACATATCCTTCGCCAATCTGTACCTTGCCTTTGCACTCAAAGGTACGCTCGTTAATATCGGGTATATTTTCAAGGGCGCAGGCGGCGGTTATCACCTTGAAGGTGGAGCCGGGAGTGTATAACCCCGAAAAAAATCTGTTCATATATACGCCCTCATATTTGCCTGTTGTATCGGTAAGTATGTCCGCAGGCTTGTTGAGAACATCGTATGTGGGCGTTGAAACAATGCAAATAAGCTCGCCGGTTTTATAATTCATAACGGCGACAGTACCCTTTTTGTTTCCCAGCGCTTTATATGCGGTTTCGCACACGGCTGAATTGAGAGTAAGAGTAATATCGTTGCCTTTTCCGTAGCGTTTAAGATTGTAAACGCCGTCAACCAGGGTGTATCCCGTAAGCTCATCCTTAAAGGAGGTCTGAACTCCGCTTGCAATGTAGCCTGCGCTGTCACCCACCGTATGAAGCGTTGCCATACGAAGCGTTTTGTTATCGCTGTATGTGCGCTTACCGTCCGTTGTAGTTACAAGAATATTGCCGTCGGCGTCAAGAATATCCCCGGCAGTTGCCAGAACGCCCTCCGAGTACAGGTGACGGTCGGCACGGTTCATTGCCCAAACATTTGAATTTGATACAAGATTAAAAAACAGGAGTACAAAGCCTGCCATAAAAAGAAGTATGATTAGGTACAGCGTCAATGCACGCCTTGAAATTGTTTTCACTGACGCTCACCCCCGTATCTGTAAGTACTGCGGTCAACCGCCTTGATAAAGGAAAGCAGCATCCAACAGCACATAATGCTTGAACCGCCTCGGCTGATAAAGGGCAGGGTAACGCCTGTCAGGGGGAGTATATCGTTTACGCCGAACACATTGAGCGCCGCCTGAAAAAGCATAAGCGCCGCCGCCGCACAGGCTGAAATAGCGTAAAACGACGACCTTGCGTATTTTGAATGGCGGATTGAATATATGAGCAGAGCAACATAGGAAAGTAAAATCGCTCCTGCCATAATCATACCGAATTCCTCGCACACAACGCCGAAAACCAAGTCCTCGGTGGCGGCAAAAACATCTCGAAGCTTACCGTTGCCCAGCCCCACGCCGAAAAGTCCGCCTGCGGCTGAATAAATCATCGTTCTTGTCTGCTGAAAGCCCGATGTATCGAAATACTCCCACACATGACCGTAGGACATAAACCTTTTTGCCACATAGGGCTTAAAGGTCAGCACAAGCACTCCGCCCATGAGAGCCACAACGCATATAAGCACAAGTGTTCTTATATCTCCCGAGCGCATAAAGGAAATCACGATAAAGGTAAAGAAGAATATTAAAGCCGTTCCGAAATCGTACATCAAAAACAGCGTTCCGATACAACCCATTGCAAAAAGGATGTATTTTGTAAGGCTTCGGTTGGATTGGAGTTTTTCAAGTGTTGCGGCGCCCACAAATATAAACGCCGCCTTTACAAGCTCCGAGGGCTGAATTGAAAGACCGCCTATATAAAGCCAGTTTTTTGCACCGTTGGTGAACTTGGCAAACACAAGCGTTCCTGCCATTATGGCTAACGACAGAGCCGCAACGGGAACACGCAGAAGCATAACCCTTTTTATGTCACGCAAAAGCCATTGTAAAAACACAAATCCGCCTATACCGATAAGTATTGCAATAAGCTGTTTCGTCGCTCTTTCGGGATAAACGCTTGTGGTGATTGAAAGTCCTATGGAGGTCAGCAAAAAGGCGATAAGCTCCACCTCAAAGCCACGGCGTTTCAAAATTGCTCCTGCGCCGATAAAATATGCGTACTCCACAAGAATATACACACCGAAGGTGATGAATATACCCAGCTTATACTCCTCCTGCGCTTTGGAGACAAGCGTAAAAAGACAGGTTAACTGAAACACCGTAATAACAAAAAGCATTAAAAACAGATTTACATTTTTACCTTTTGCAAGCTGCATATAATCACCTTCTTTCTTTATAGAAAAACTTATTCCTCATATAAAAATCCGAAATCGCCTATTCTTATTACATCGCCGTCATGAAGCATCACTTCGCCCTCAACGGGTTCGCCGTTCAGCGTAGTTTTTGTAACACTTCCGAAATCCTCGATATACCATTTGTTGCCAACCCTTGTAAGCTCCGCCTGCCTGCGGGAAACATATCGGGCGGGAATTTCAATATTACTGCCCTCCTGCCTGCCAACCGTTACAAAATCGCCGTCAAGATAAAACTCCGAATTGTCCACGATATTCACAAGCTTTGCAGTAATTTGCTCCTCGTCGTTTTTGTGGGACATATCACGGTCTGCGTCACTGCCGATGAAAAAACTCATAATAGCCGTTCCGAAAGCTATCACATCGCCGTTTGAAAGTTTTGCTTTTTTTGTAATTTTTTCGCCGTTTACATACACTCCCGTTTTTGATTCCGTGTCGAAAACATAAAATCCGTCGGACCGAAGCGCAACAACGGCATGAGAACGGGAAACGGTGGAATTTGTGAAAATAATGTCACAGGATTTACTTCTTCCCACCGAGGTTTCATAGCAGGTTATGGGATATTGGTTGCCGTTTGCCATATCTTGAAGCAGGGCATAAACCTTTTTCTGAGGCCGCAGACGGACAAGCGACCACACACAGTTGATTATAACGGCAAATGCGAGAAATGACAGCACATACCGCATAATATATTCCAGATTGTCCATACAGCGCCTCCTTTTCTATATATGTAATAGGATAACTTTTATAAAAAAACTTGTCAATTGTTTTAATAACACTGTAACTAAATTTTAATTTTTTAACTGTCGATTTTTTGGGGAAACGCCCATATAATCCGTCACGGTTTCCGTTTTGATAATTGTATGACAAAATCCGGGATTCACGAAAGAGTGAGTCCCGGTCGGATTTTGTTAATAATTATGTTGATTTTTGGTAAAAAAGGGACAGTCCCCTTTTTACCGGGCATAAGGTGAGGGGAGTCGAACACAATATGCCGAAAATTTGACATTACGGTGCATTTTCACTTTTTCACCGTTGTCGGGCGTCAGCCCGACTGCCGTC
>CAMGDG010000022.1 GCA_946041635.1 uncultured Clostridia bacterium | reverse complement strand
TTTACCATAGGAGGGTTATTTTTTCTATTGTCCGTTTTTAACGGACTTGTTCAAAAAATGCTATTCAGGTGGGGTGCTTTTTTTATTCAAAATCTTTTGGAAAATCTGCTCATAATTTCTACAAAAAGTGTGATACTAATACCACATTTAATTTGTAAAAAAGGAGCATTTATATATGAAAGCAACTGGTATTGTGAGAAGAATTGACGACCTTGGTCGTGTAGTTATCCCCAAAGAAATCCGTCGCACTATGAGAATCCGTGAGGGCGACCCGCTGGAAATTTACACGGCGTCGGACGGCGAAGTGATTTTTAAAAAATATTCACCCATAGGTGAACTTTCGGAGTTTGCAAGTCAATATACCGATGTGCTCAACCGAGCCACAAATCTGCCTGTTATCATAACGGACCGAGACCATGTGATTGCGGTTTCGGGTATGGGCAAAAAAGACGCTATGGACAAGCGTATTTCCGCAGACCTTGAAGATTTAATCGAAAACCGGGAGAACTATGTTGCCTCCCCCGACGCCAAGGCGCTTTATCCCTTGGCGGACAGCGACCGTGAGGCGGGAATCGCCTATCCCATAATCGGCGGCGGCGATGTGGCGGGCGCAGTTGTGCTCATGCTCAATCAAAACGGCTCAATGCCCTCTCAAACCGAAATAAAGCTCGTTTCGGTTGCCGCGTCATTTTTAGGAAAGCAAACAGAGGAATAAGAAAAAAGGACTTGTTCGCCGAACAAGTCCTTTTGCTATTATCATCTTAATACTCGATATTCCACCATTCCTTGAATTCAAGACCTACTCTGAAGCCCTGCTTTTCAAAAGAAAGAATCAAGGGAAGATCAACATAGTAATGAACCATATTACCTGTTGCCTTTTCAATCTTTGCCTCGCAGTTTACATTTTCATATGCACAAGTGGGGTCAAGATTTTTAAGACCCGGAACTCCGGAAATGGGGTCCATAATCTGCTGTCTTGTAATAATTGAGGCAATTGCGCCAACGCCGTTTCCTGCGGTGGGATTGGTTTCTTTAACGCAAGTAATTGTGATTATGTAATAATCGCCATCTTCCTTGCACTGAATACTCTTAATGTTGCTTGTTTTAAGGTTGCAGGTTGTGCCGGCAGGCGGGAAATTCGCCATGATATCAGCACCTGTGTATGTTTCATTAGGCTCCTCTGCTTTCAGAAGGTTCTTCATAAGACCCGCAAGAACGCTTGAAAATGCTCCTGCATCGGCAATACCCTTATAGTTTGAGCCCTCTTTTTTATAAATTGTTGCCGACTTTGCAGTCTTTTTAACATTTGTAAAGGAGTTCATAAAATACTCATACTGAGCCTTGGGAGTTGCAACAGGAGAACTCTGAGAAGAAGAATTGTTCTCAACGTTCTGAGCACCCTCGTTATTTTCCGTATTGTCGCCGTTTGCCGGAGCTTCGTTTGAATTACTGTCGGCAGGCATATCAAAATTCATTGCTGTTTCGCTCTCTTTTTCGGCAACAGTTGTTCCTGCGGGAGCCGCAACCGATGTATTATTGAGCCTGTTCTGCGCAATAACAGTTGCGCTGAAAACCAACGCACAGCCTACAAATAAAGCCGTGGATTTAACAAGTGTGTCAAAGAAACTTTTGCGTTTTGCTTTTTTCTTTTCAATTTTTGCCTTGTATTCTTCGGGAGTATATGTCTTTTTTGCCATAAATCCTGCCCCTTTCATTCTCAATTCATTACCATACAAATTTACAACAAAATCGGCAAAAAGTCAATATTATTTAAAACATTTCTTTTTCACGCTGTGTCGCCGTCACAGATTTTCGGCAAAAAGATAAAAATATTGTTGAAAACGCTCCGCTTTTTCTGTTATAATCATTTTAGGGTTACGGTGATAATCCGAACCACGGTTTCTCGTGGCGGATTATCACCGCAACCCTAAGAAAGGATTTGAGAAAAATGCCCGACAACAGAAGCAGCCGTAATACATCGCAAAACCGAACTTCCCGCACTGATTCACCGAAAAGGTCAACAGACGCACAAAAGGCTGCCGCAGCAAGGCGTGCGAGAGCGAAAAAGAAAAAACAGCTTATCCGCCGCAGGAGAATTCTTGCAGTTTTAAGTGTTTTATTTGTTTTTGCCCTGATTTTATGCGGTGCTTATGCCGTGAAAAAATCAAAGAGCAAGCAAATTGAATATAAGCCTTCGGATATGGTATCGTCTTCATCTGAAATGTCATCTCAGCAGACCGAAAAAGACACCTCACCGTCCGTTTCGGAAAGTGATAAAGAAACACCTTCAAAAGAGGCAGAGTCCGTCAAGCCTACCGTAACTGCTACCGCAAAACCGCTGACAGGCTCGTTTTATGACGGCATTACATACCGTTCTCCCAAAGCACAGCCTGCCGATATTTTCAAGCACG
The DNA here is from genome assembly GCA_946041635.1 of uncultured Clostridia bacterium. GTDB lineage: Bacteria > Bacillota > Clostridia > Oscillospirales > Acutalibacteraceae > Fimenecus. Next base: position 18,067 of record CAMGDG010000022.1, on the reverse strand, counting down.
GCAGAAATCTTATGCTTCTTAACAACGACTATGAGCTGCCCGAAGATTTTAAATGGGATTTGGTTTATTGGTCAAACGGGCAGAGCGTTGACGCAATGAGCCTGAATTCAAGCAAGTACGACTCGGTTAAGGCTGTTGACAGAGCCGCATACACACCGCTGAAAAATCTTTTTAAAGCGGCAAGCGACGCAGGCGTTCCGTTGCAGCTTGTATCGGCATACAGAAGTCCCGATTTGCAGGACAGGCTGTTTACCCGTTCAGTTAACTCGTATATAAGCCAAGGGTATTCAAAGCAAGAGGCGATAAAGAAAGCCAACTATGCGCGCACCTTTTCGGGCACAAGCGAGCATAACACGGGTTTGGGCTTTGATATTCTGCAACAGGGAAATTTCACATTAAGTGAATCTTTTGAAAATACGGCGCAGTTCAAATGGCTCTCGGAGCACGCCGAGGAGTACGGTTTCATTTTAAGATACCGCAAGGATAAAACGACACAGACAGGCATTATGTATGAGCCCTGGCATTTTCGGTATGTGGGAGTAGAACACGCAAAGAAAATCAACGAGCTTGATATGTGCCTTGAAGAATACATTGCATATTTGGAATCCTGACTATGAGAAATCTAAAAAAGACAATTAAAAGCTACTGGTTTTTGCTTCGTTTTTACCTTTACATTTTCGTTGTACTTATACCGAAAATACCGTATTTCAAGTATCTTACGAAAAAAGGCAGAATCGGGGAAAGAACGGAAAAAGTGTTTAAAGCCGTTCAACAGTGGGCGGATTACACAGTAAAAATCGGCAGATCGAAAGTGACGGTAAACGGTCTTGAAAAGATACCCGCCGACCGCCCGGTGCTGTTCGTATCAAATCACGAAAGTTATGCGGATATTCCCATGCTTATATATGCTCTGCGTGATTTTAATTTCGGATTTATGCTGAAAAGCACTATCGCGGATATTCCCCTCATTAAAAACTATCTTGAATATATGTACTGCATAACCGTTGACCAAAGTGACATTCGCCGTGGGGCATCGGCAATAAACCGGGCGGCGGATTTCATAAACAGCGGCAAATCTCTGCTGATTTTCCCCGAGGGCAGACGCAGTTTTTCAAACACGCCGGACGAATTCAAAAACGGCGCATTCAAGGTAGCGCAGAAAACCGGTGTAACGGTTGTCCCCATATATATTCACAACATTCATCTCACTTACGAGGGAAACTGCCGCCGCATAGCGCCCGCCGATATTTCCGTGACAGTTCTTGACCACATTGAAACGGATAAAATGTCTCGGGCAGAGGTAAAAGAGCTCAACGAAAAGGTTTTTAACCTGATACTCGAATATTCACGCAATTTTCCCGATTAAGCAAAAAGTTTAGGCAGTCTGCAAAAAAAGACTGCCTTTTTTTATGTAATAAATACATTGCAGTTTAAATAAAAAAATTGTATAATAGATTGATTATTTACAGAGGAGGACAAATGAATGAAAAAAGGAATAATCTTTGACAAATCCAAAAAGATATTCCCGATTATTGTTATGGCAATCGGCATTGTGCTTGCACTTGCGCTGTTTATCATGAGGCTAAACCTTGTGGCAGTTGTAAATGTAGCATATATGTGCATCGTGGTTGCTCTTACGATTTTAGGAATACTCTTTTTCAAAAAGCTTTATCTGTGGAACTTTATAGGCTACGGTGTTTCGGGTCTTGCAATTGTGCTTTATTACGCAATTTGGGGCGCAGACGCAGGCTTCGGCGCTTTTTCCTCAGGCAAGGCAGGCTGGAGCTCGGCGGCAAACGCTCTTTTTGCCGGCGCAAAGGACTATAATTTCTTTGTGAGATTAGGCGGCAACCTGTTGCTCATTCTCCCATGCATAATCGCAATTCTCGCTCTTTTCTTTGTTGGTAAAAAGCAGTTTGCAAAGAAAGGCGTTCATTTTGCGGTTACAAGCCTTTTGAGCCTTGTTCTTGCAGGAACAACAATCTTTTATGTGCTCACAATGAACCTTCGTTCACAGCCAAATGTTGACCGCCTTTGGGATGGACATGACGACTACCTTGACGGTGTTGATAAGGCAAAAGAGGGCAGTCCCAATGTGCTTTTCATCCTTATGGACGATATGGGCTGGGGCGACACCTCGTTGAACGGCGCTATTTACGATACTCCCAATATGGACAGAATCGGCGAAGAGGGCTTGAACTTTGATAACTTCTATTCCAGCTATTCTGTTTGCTCACCTGCCCGTTTCTCACTTATGACAGGCCGTTATCCTTTCAGAGGATATGCCGATAATGTTATGTATCCCACTATCGACACACTTTCACCCTTTGCCTCAACAAGACTTTTCAACTCCATAGAAATGGGCGCTAACTGCGACGGTATGCTGGGCGATGAAATCACCATTGCCGAGGTATTCCAAAATGCAGGCTATAACACGGGCGCTTTCGGTAAGTGGCACTTGGGTGACTACGGCGAGTATCTTCCCACAAATCAGGGCTTTGATTATTTCTACGGAAGCCACCATGTTAACGATATGACTCCGTTCTATCATGTTTCCGAGGAAAACGGCGAATATGAAATCGTTCACGGAACAGACGAGATGTTCGTTGACGGCAAGAAAGACCAGAGCAAGCTGACAGAGTGGATAAATAAAGAAATGACCGATTGGATTACTGATAAAGTTACAAATTCCGACGAGCCTTTCTTTGCATACTATGCTTCTCCCTGGCCTCACGCTCCTGTTTTCGCAGGCGATGAATTTGACGGCGAAAGCGGTATGGGTACATATGTTGACTGCCTTACAGAGGTTGACTATTATCTCGGTCAGCTCTTTAACACTCTTGAAGAGTTGGGCGTTATGGACGATACGATTATCGTATTTACAAGTGATAACGGCCCCGCACTTGAAGGCTCCGTAAACGAGCTTCGCGGCGGCAAATATCTTGCTTACGAGGGCGGTCAGAAGGTGCCCTGTATGATTCGCTGGGGCAACAACAACGGACTTTGGAAAGCAGGCTCAACTGTTAAAAACAGCGCAACACTTGTTGATATGTTCCCCACTCTTATTGAGCTTTGCGGAATTACAGGCGACGGCGGCAAGGAAAATTATCTGCCCTTTGACCGTGATATTGACGGTGTTTCAATGCTTCCGCTTCTCACAAACGACGAGGTTATTCACACCCCCGAGCATCCCATTCTTCATATGAAGCGTGAAAAGCTCAAAGCTATTCAGTACACCGTTTCCACCGAAAGTATTCTTTCAAGGGAAGAATATGCAAACTATGAATATCCCGTACTTACCGATAACGAATTTATCACCTTTAAGTATTTCCAAAAGATTCAGAACGATAACTCTGCTTTCTTCGATAAGTTCCGCAAGAATTGGCTTCACATTTTAAGTGACGACATCGGCGAAAACTATAACCGTGCCGTTACATACCCCACCGTTGCGGAAGAAATGAACGAAAAGATGAATGAGATTATGAAGAATTTCAAAGAAAACCGCAGAGGTATCAACGAGGAATATTACAACAATAAGTAATAAAAATCCCGAAAACAAAAATCGCCCCACAGTTAAAACTGTGGGGTATATTTAAAGGAGTGCGTGTTGTTATGCCGCCGCTTTCAATAATGATAAAGCCTGCTTCAAGCCTTTGTAATTTAAGGTGCAGATACTGCTTTTATCACAATGTTTCCGAAATCCGTGAGGTCTCCTCTTTCGGCGTTATGACGGAGGATACCGCCGACAACATTATAAAAAAAGCATTAAGCTTTGCAAGCGGTGAAAGCGTGGCATTTGCCTTTCAGGGTGGCGAGCCGCTGATTGCAGGACTTCAATACTTTAAGCATTTTGTAAAGAAAGTAAAAGAGGAAAACCGCCTTAACAGTCGGATTTATTTAAGTATTCAGACAAACGGCACGCTTGTAACCGACGAATGGGCGCAGTTTTTTCACGATAACGGCTTTCTTGTTGGGTTAAGCCTTGACGGCGACTTTAAAAACAACAAATTCCGTGTTGATGAAAACAGAGAGAACGCCTTTTATAAAATTCTCACCGCCGCCGAAAAATTCAAGCGGTTTAATGTGGATTTCAATATCCTCACCGTTCTTACAGGACACTGTGCCGATAATATTGACGATATTTACAAGTTTTTCCGCAGTAAAGGCTTTCGGTATCTGCAATTTATACCCTGCCTGCGTCCTTTTGGGGACAAAAGCGAAAGTGAGCTGTATATGACCAACGAGCAGTATGCAAATTTTCTTATTCATTGCTTTAACCGCTATGTTAAGGACTATGTGCGAGGTCAATATACAAGCGTGAGATACTTTGATAACCTTATGCACCTTTACTTAGGCAATCCCACGGAGCAATGCGGTATGTGCGGACATTGTATGCATCAGTTTGTGGCAGAGGGCAACGGCAATATTTACCCTTGCGATTTTTACTGCACGGACGAATGGCTTTTGGGAAATATTGACGATGAAAACGAAAATTTTGATACCCTCGCCCATTGCCCGAAGGCTATCAAGTTTTTGCGTGAGAGCCTTGCTGTTCCCGAAAAATGCAAAAAATGCAAATACTATCCCGTTTGCCGTGCGGGGGGCTGTAAGCGCACCCGTGAGGACAGAGATTACTGCGAGGCATATAAAAAATTCTTTTCAGCCTGTATGCCAATGTTCCGAGCGTTTATAAATGAGAAAAAATAAGCAGGATTTTACAATAAACCGAATGCGTCCTCCCATAAAATATACCGCAAACCGGTGATGGGTTTTGTAGGGTGCGACGACCCGGCGCACCGCAAACAAAATAACAATGAATGATATATAATGAAAATTGAAAAAATGATATACGGTATTGTTTATAGGGGACGGTGCCTTTCACCGTCCCCTATAAATTTTGTGAAATTTTTGGCGGGCGATTCGTGAATCGCCCTTACGGAATAACCCCTCAGTCATTTTCGCCGAAAATGACAGCTCCCCTTTCAGGGGAGCCGAGAGACACGCAGTATTGCGGAAAAATAAACTATTTAAATTTTTCTGTTAGACAATCTCGTCGAAACGAAGCTGTATATAGATACCGCGAGTTGAAGACGAGGAAGTATAACGGGAAAATTACGCTTTGTTGGCTGAACCGAAAAGCTCTATCTTCTCACGAACCGTAGCCTTAATAGCCTCTGCACCGGGAGCTAAAAGCTTTCTCGGGTCAAAGCCCTTGCCTTCAAGGTCCTTGCCTGCTTCAATGTACTTTCTTGTTGCTTCCTGGAATGCAAGCTGGCACTCGGTGTTAACATTGATTTTTGAAACGCCGAGAGAAATTGCTTTCTTAATCATATCTGCGGGAATACCTGTGCCGCCGTGGAGAACGAGAGGCATTGTGCCTGTTTTCTCCTGAACTGCTGCAAGTGTTTCAAATGAAAGGCCTGCCCAGTTTGCAGGATATTTGCCGTGAATATTACCGATACCTGCGGCAAGCATTGTAACGCCCAGGTCGGCAATCATTTTGCACTCATCGGGGTCAGCACATTCGCCTGCACCAACAACGCCGTCTTCTTCGCCGCCGATTGCACCGACTTCTGCTTCGATTGAAAGGCCTTTTTCTTCACAGATTGCAACTAATTCTTTTGTCTTTGCGATATTCTCATCAATAGGATAATGAGAACCGTCGAACATAACCGAGCTGAAGCCTGCCTCAATGCAAGCCTTTGCGCCTTCGTATGAACCGTGGTCAAGATGGAGAGCAACGGGAACTGTAATGTTGAGCTCTTCAAGCATACCCTTAACCATACCTACAACTGTTTTGTATCCGCACATATATTTGCCTGCGCCCTCAGATACACCGAGAATAACAGGAGAATTCATCTCTTGTGCAGTGAGAAGAATTGATTTAGTCCATTCAAGGTTATTGATATTGAACTGACCTACTGCGTAATGACCTGCTTTTGCTTTTGTAAGCATTTCTTTTGCATTTACTAATGGCATTTTAATACACTCCTTATAAATTTTTCCTTATGTATTATATCTCACCTACCCTAAAATGTCAACAAATTAACAGAATTAAACCATCTGAATAGAATAAAATGAGGTGAGATAATTGACAGTTGACAATCACATAAAAAAATACTTTTCTTGTAAGCTTACAAGCGGCGGCTTTTGCTGTGCCTACAACACGATTTATAAGCGTGAACCCGGTTCCCGTGTTTACATATTAAACGACGGCGACGACCTTGAACGGGCGGTATTTTTTGACAGACTGATTAAAAATTTAAGCGGTTATTCTCTGACCGCCTTTAACCCGTTTTACGACGACGGTGCCGACGGAATTTACATTGAAAATCTTAATACATACATTCTGTCGGACGGAGGCTATAACCGAATTGCGCCCGTAATACCGGGAATATGGGAAAAGTTTATATCAATAAGCGGTGATAAAAGCTATTCCCCTCCACTGAAAGAAGAGATAATTCTCCGCCGCACAAAGGAAAACGGGCATTACAAAAAAGCCTGCGAAGCCCTTAAAAGAGCCTCGTTTATCAGGGAAAAACTACATTCGGAGGTATCGGCTCATCTCAACGACGACAAAGCAATAAATTTTATGCGCCGTTTTTGCGCCAGAACTTTCAGAGATGAAATTCAAAGCGGTACGGGGATTATCCGCCTTTTAAGCAGCGCCACGCCCTTGGGTATTCATACTCACTACGACACAATTTTCAGTATGTGCGAAAAAACGGTGGATATTCAAGATGAAACCGGCTTTGCCGCCGCAATTATAGCAGGCGTTATAAAAGATTATGCCGCAAATGAGAAAATACCCTTTATTATGAGCCCTGCTTATTTTTCGGGCGTTATTCCTCAATTTTTGATTTTTCCCGCAACCGGTACAGCCGTTACCGTATCGGACGGCAACCATATACTGCCCTTTGAGCCTGCCGAAAAAATATCGGCGTCACGGTTTATTAACGGTGACGCCGTATCATGGGAAAAGATTAAAATACTTATTGATGTTGAAAACAGGCTTTTGGAAAAAAGTGTGACGGAAATATATGCAGGCCGTGAGGAAAGGTTTGCCGCAAGCGCGGCGGTAGGCGATTATTCCGACACGCAAAAAGCCGAAGAAAACGCCGATAAATTTGCGGATTTACTTATAAATTGATTATACATTTGTAGAATTTTCACGGGCGATTCTTGAATCGCCCCTACCGGCTAACCTATTTGCCTAATATTTCAGGCGGTCATATTCTTCCGGTGTTATTTCAATTACCTTGCCGTGCTTAAAGCCGTAAGGGAAAGAAAACAGCTCTTTTGCTTTTGTAAATTCCGCCTTGCCCACCGTGTCGGAAACAAAGGGAACATATCCCATTTTCTCTTTTTCACAGCCGAAAAAGTCCAGCATCAGGCACCATTTACCGTCAGCGAGGGTAAAGGTTGTGGGAGCTTCATATGAGCCGGGGCTATATATTTTTTGGTCCATATATCTCTCAAACTTTTCATCGTGCTCATACGGACCGTAAAGATTTTTCGAGGTTGCATGCATATTCATAGGCGGATTATTTGAATTTTTGTAAAAGAGATGATATGTATCCCCAACCTTTGTTATGTGGGAATCAAGAATTTCATTTTTCTTATCGAAAAACAGCTTGGGAGTTGAAAAGCTTTCAAAATCCTTTGTGGTACAGCAATATATGGACATATGCTCAAAATCGGTTTCCTTAACCGTTGAGCCCCAATGAATAAGATACTCCCCGTTTTCCTCATCAAAGAAAATTTCAGGCGCCCAAAGGCAACCGAAATCGTCACGGCCGAAATAGATAAGCCTCTGCTCGGAGAAATTTACCAAATCGTCGGTTTTCCACATACACAGCTTCTTGCTGCCTGCGTGATTTATTGCACGCCAATCCACACGGTACTGCTCATCCATACGGCGTGCGATGCACAAATCGGTGGTAAGTATTACAAAACCGCCCGTGTGAAGTCTTACGATTTCAATATCACGGCAGCCCCTTTCCCCCATTGTGCTTGTAAGTACGGGATTGCCCTCGTTAACCTGCTCCCAATTATAGCCGTCACGGCTTTTTGCGAAGTAAACCTGCTCGCCGTCGGGAGTGATTTTTTCCTTAAAATGTACGCAAAGATACGGCATAATCAGTCACCTGTTATATCATTTCTTATAAAGAAATCATATAAAGAATTTACAATCAAAAACATCGTGTAGCCTATAATTGCGGCACCGACCACATCGGTAAGATAATGTGCGCCCGCAACCATTCTCGAATACCCCATAACGGCAATATAAGCGCTTGCCAGCGCCAATACGGGCAACGCAATTTTTTGAGTTTTCTCAAACGCTTTGCATAATATGTACCACAGAAACGCCATACACGCATTGATTGTATGACCGCTGGGGAAAGAATCCGCACGGCTGTATCTGCCCATATCGTCGCCTATTTTGTACCACGGTGTAAAGGCGCTGAAATCGGCGTTTTTTGCCATTTCGGAGGTTAAGGGTGAATATCTGCCCTCGCTTAACCCCTCGTCATTGAAAAAGCCGTTTGAATAAGCAGTCATTTCACGGAATCGCACACGGCTTGTAATCGGCTTGCACTCTTCAACTATTTTAAAGAAAATACCCAAAAGCGCACCCGCCAGAGCCACGGTTTCAAGCTTTTTCAAGGTTTTCTTATCAATTCGGCTGAACACAAGTATTCCGATAACCGCAACAACGGCACTTATAATAAAATAAACCGCCTGGCTGAGGTTTTCTCTGCCCATATCGAACAGAATATTTTTCGTGACATTTTGTATAAGCTTTTTCCAACCCACAACAATCAGCACGAAAAAGCCCACGGTCAGTACCGCTTTTACGATAAAATCAAGAACCTTATATGTTTTACTCTCCGTATTCTTAAATGGCTTTATAAAGGGAAAAATCCTGTTAATAACGGTCAGATTTCCCTGCAAATTGCGGCGGCAAAGAAAAATCACCGTTAAGGCAGGTCCCCACATTCCCCAGCACACAAACTGGCCGAAGTTTTCCAAAATGTGTGCAAATCCGCTTTGAGGATTAAAAACCGCTTTGTCTATTTGCAGGTCATAAACCGTGCCTATTGCCATAAGGGACAGAAACACAATGTAGAAAAATACAGAAAAACAGATAAGACCTTTATTCTGCTTTGTTTTCATACAACTCACCCCACCTGAATTTTATGGAATAATTTTAACACAGCAAAAAGGATTTTGCAATAAAAAAGGGACAGCGAAACTGTCCCTTTTGCTCTGCTTTTCTTTTTTATTCGTAAATATCAACGGCGCCTCTGCCCTCTGTTACCTTAGCAACATAAGCAGCAACCTTTTTATGCTCGGGATGCACCTTATATTTTTCCAGCTCCTCGGCGTTTTCCGTTTCAACAACCAACAGTGCATCAAAGTTTCTTTCGCACTCCACCTGATTTTTTAAAAAGGTGAGTTTTTTTATGTGGGGCACTAAGGGCGGCAATGCTTCAAGCCCGTTTTTTACGATTTCCACATTCTCCTCCTTGGTTTTACCCTCGGCGTCCTTGAATTTCCACATTACAATATGTTTAAGCATAAAATCAGTCCTTACTTTTGTTTAATTGTAAGCATTCCGTTGCGGTGCAAATCAATGGCGATTGCGTCGTACGCATCCACAGCGCCGTCACGGTTAACATCGGCAGCAGATTTGTAAATATCGCCGTCAATAGTTCCTGCGGCAGTTGCACAGTTTGTTACTGCGCTGTAATCGGAAGCGTTTATAAGACCGTCGCCGTTCACATCGCCGTAAAGTATAACCGTAACTGTTTCAAAAATAACGGTGGGGTTCTTTAAGGATACGCACTTGACGATACAGCCTGTTCCCACAGGGTCGCTGTTTGACAAAATCTTATTGCCTCGCATTACAATAATCTGTGCACCGTCATTCTGAAGCTGACTTTTAAGCTCGGCAACGGTATTCTTTTCGGTATCCAGACCGATAAGACAAGGCAACGCCTGTGTACGATCAACGATAAGTCCGATATTTTCGTCAACTATGGGCAAAATCTGACTCATTTCCGCCTTTTCAAACCAAACGGAGTATTCAGGCGAAACATAGCTTTCAACACCTGCGGGATTTACCGCCTTAAAGGTGTAAACCGCCTTTGTATCCGTATCAATCGTCAGTATATTGCCGTCCATTTCAGTCCAGCCGCTTCCGTTTGAATAGTAATATGTAATTCCAGAGGAATAATTCGGAACGGAAAGCGTAAATACAATGGGTTTATCCGTTTGCGCACCCAAAGCACCTGAAACGCCCACCTGCAAAATGGGTATCTGAGATAAATCGACGAAATTATTTACGGTTAAAAGCACCGTTTTCACTTTACCGTTATTACCCGTAACCGTTACAAGATGATTGCCGTTTTCCGAAACGGTAAAGGAGGTTTTGCCCGTTATATCGACTCCGTCCATTGTGACCGAAGCAAGACCTGATGGTCCCACAGAGGTTTCATAGCTTATTTCATAAGGTGCGTCTGTAATTTCCGTTACCGCAGGGGTAAAGGTTATGTTAGGCTCGGTGGTATCAATCATAATACGGTAACTGTCGGAGGTAGTGCTCTCTGTGCCGGCACCGTTAACAGCCATAAAGGAATATACCGCATTGGTATCTTCTTTGAGAACCAGCTCCGAACCATCAAACTCATACCAGCCCATACCGTCGGAATAATAATATGTAATGCCCGAAAGACTTTCCTCCTCCGTGGAGAAGTTAAAGCGTGCACCATCGGCAGTCCAGCGGCCGAAGGTACCGTCAAATTCAACACGGATAACGGGCTTTTGGCGGTCTATTTTAATTATCTTCTGTACTGTTTCACTTTCGAGCCCCGAGTTGCTTATGGCTTTAAATTCATAGGTATGTGTACCCTCTTGTGCGGCGGTAAAGGTATCGCCTGAAAGCTCCTGCCATTCTGCGCCGTCCACACTTACACAGTAAGCGTATATTCCTGAAAATGCCGTGCTTTTCAAAGTGATTACTACATCGCCTGCAACCCATGTATTATCTGTATATGCTGTTCCGTTATATTTTGCATTTACAGTAACCTTTGACGGAACGGTTGCGTCAACCGTGAAGCCCTCGCCCACAGCGGCTACGGAAACATTGCCCGCACCGTCGGTTGCACGAACCTCTGCAAAGCCTTTGAAATTCGGGTCTTTAACAGGCTTATTGGCATCGGAATAAACTGCCCAGTCGGAATATGTATCCGTGCTTGCATTGTACCAGCGGTATTCAATGGAGGCAAGTCCCGAAACGCCCTCATCCTCGGCAGAGGCGGTAAGAACTATGCTTTCGTTAAAAAATTTACCGTAGGAAAGCTCGCTTAAAAGCCTTGCGAAGCCTCCCTTGTTCTTATGCTCTACCTCAACGGAGGTAATGACGGGTGCAATTTTATCAATATTTTTTATTTCAATCGACTTTTCACGGGAAAGTCCGTTTTCGGCTGTAATCTCAACCGTGTATTTACCGTTTTGAGACACGGTGAAGGGTGTGAAATTATCGGTGACATCCGTTCCGTTCAAGGTTACGGACTTTATTCCCGATATACCCACCGTTAAATCATCAACCGAAACTTTATAATCCTCATTCGTAAACTGAGTGACCGAGGGAACAAGAGTAAAATCGGGTGTTACACCGTCACGGCGAACGGTATATCCCACTGTCGGCTCACTCTCAATATTTACAGAGTTTATTGCCTTGAAATAATATGTTTCCGAAATATTTTCCGATATAATAAGCATACTCAAACTCATAGCAGTCCATTCCGGATTGCTGTCAGTTTTATAATAGTATGTTATTCCGTCCATGGGATGAGTTGCCGACAGTTTTAATACTATATTATCGGGAGTCCACTCCCCGGAATATCCGCCTGTATCCACCGTTACAACAGGCGTTCCGTAAATAATCACGGGGAAATATGCCGTTGCGGAAAGTCCTGCGTGTGTGTAAACAACGGGGATTTGCTGCTCAACATCGAAAAGCGTGGGGTCAAACACATCGTCATCAACAATATAATCCGTTACTTTTTCAGACTCTGCGTTGCTGTAATTTGCAGTAACCTCCAAGCCCTCCAAATCGAGCTCTGTTTCGCCCTCCGAATAGATATAGCGGGGATTTACAAGGTCAATACCCGTCACTTTTTTGGATTCGAGCAAAATGGGGAATACGCCGCGGTAGGTCTCGCCTGCACGGGTAACGGAAACGAGAATATACTGCTCGTTATCCAATATACTCTGATTTATTTCGGTAACTTCGTAATCGGCGACCTCAACAGAAAAATCGCTGTCCGACCAATCGGTCGTATCGTAATAGCGGGCGACATCTTCTTTGTTATAGTTGAGAACGACTTTCAGCCCGGTTAAATCCAGTTCCGTTTCGCCCTCTACATAGTTTTTGCGCGTCGGCGCGGTCAGGGTAATGCTGTCCGGTTCGAGTTCGACAACCTGAATTTGCTTAATCGCCTCAACATACGAACCGTCTACCTTTGTGGCGCCCTCTCTGCCGAACACATACAAATCGGTGGTACCTGCGGAATTGCCCGAAACCACACCGTTGTTATCTACCGATGCAATGCTGTTTTGTTGATTGCCGCTTGTGCTGTTCCAGTTAGAGATCCACGGGCGCGCACCGTCATCGCTCGGAACGCCCCAATGTATGTTTTTTACATCAATACGGGACGGAGAGAAAGAAGCTTCATAGCTGCGCGGGAAATCCTTTACGACATAATCCGCACCGAAAATCTGTGCATCTACCAAATTGTTTACACTCGCGCCGCGGACATTAAAGGTAATTGATGCCGAAACACCGCCGACACGCGCTGTAATGGTAACGGATTTGCTGTTGTATATCGTAAGCCCGCCCGAATCGCGACCGAATACTCTACCGTTCTCATCGACAGTTGCCACCGTCGGGTCGGAGCTCGTCCAGAGTACATTCTCTAAAAGATTTTGGTCATAGTCCTCGGGCAGAATACTTGTAATATTCAGTTGACCGTACTTGCCCTCCTCTAAAAAGGAGTCACGGCTGCCTGTTAAAATATTGACCTTAAAGCCACTGCCTTTTTCAAGGCTAAAGCTTTCAATCGGCGTGCCCGCATTGACGGTTTTAGACGTAACAAGCACCACTTCACCCTGTGTTGCGCGTGCGTGAATAGTCATAATACCGCTTTGCTTCGGGGTCAGCAAACCTTCCGCCGTTATGGTTGCCAGATTTACGTCAGCGGGGGTGTCCGCTGTTGCCCAAACGATTTCGCCGGTTAACGGGTCGGTAACACCCCATTCCCGCAGTACCGAGCTGCTCGTATTCAAGCGGTCGGGCGTAAGCTGCATCACATATGTAGCGGCGGCATTGTTCGGAATCGCGGTTTCGCCCACAATTTCAATACCGGAAATGGTTGCATTCACCAATTTGCGGTTGACGGTGACTTCCACCGATTTGGAAACGCCGCCGATGGTTGCGGTAATCGTTGCAGTTTTGCTGAATGAGAACGCACCGCTGCCGCCGTCCAAGCCCGTTACCAAACCGCTTTGGTCAACAGCCGCAACTGTCGGGTCGGAGCTTTCCCACACAAGATCGCCCATATATGCGCCGGGAGGTGTTAAGTCGGTAATCGCAAGTTGAGTTGTTGCGCCCTCGTCCACCTTTAAAGTGCCTGTTATGCTGAAACTCTCAACAGGAAGCTCCGAGGGGTCAACTACCGTAAATGTAACCTTATCGGTAAATGAGGAATACAAAGCGCTTTCGGGATTAAGGCGCACCGTTACGGTACCGGGAGAAGTAAATGTAACAAGTCCGTCGGAAGAAACATTGGCGTGCTTGCCCGATTCCGTATCAAAAATTGTGCCGCCCATAGTCCATTTAACACCCTGCTTTAAACGCACGGGTGTGCACACACCGTAAAGCTGAACCTGTGCACCCACCGCAACGGTTTTCGGCACGCTGTTTTTATTAGTAATATGCACCGCAGTAGGCGCAACATCGGCAATTACGCTCTTTGTAACAACAACCTCTACTGTGTCGGTTGCCAAAACAGAACCGTCTGCCGCATGCATGGTTGCGGTAATTTCCACATTCATATTGTCCAGCGCATTTTTAAGGCTGTCCGCCAAAGCGTCGCCTGCAATACCGCGCACAATGAGCACAATCATATCGTTATTCATATCCGCAAGGTCAATGCCCATGGATTCGCACTGTGATTGAATCTGGCTTTCTATGGCGTCCGCCATTGTGTCGCCCACAAGCGGCATAGAACGGATATTTTCATCAATCCATTGGTGAATTATGGCTGCTTTGGAGTAATCATAGCCTGTCACCTTGCCTGTATCGTCAACCCCCGCCAAAAGCGGCAGATTGCTTTCCCAGGTGACATACGCCCCCTCAGGCACATCGCCCTCGGCGGTATATCCCAACTGAATTGAACGGTATTCCTGAACCTCTAACCGCTCCGTAACCTCTGCGCCGTCCTTGGTAACAATTAAGGTTACCGAGGCCGCAACCGCTGTAAGACCGGGGAAAAGCATGGTCATTACAAGCACTGCCGAGAGGAACAAGCTCAATACTTTACTTTCTTTTCTTTTCACAATTTATCATCTCCGAAAATATAAACTGTCCAAACAATAACTATGTATAGTTTATCAAAATGCAATAGAATATTCAATTACCATTTTTACCTTTTTTTGTAAAATTTTTGTAAAATTTTCGTTTCTTGTTTTTTATATTGAGCAAAAAAGCCTCGCATAAGCGAGGCTCTGATGTTTAATACTGTTTTGAAATTTTAAACAATTCTCTTGCGTTTTTATCGGTTAAATCAAGGATTTCCTGAGCCGTAACACCCCGTAATTCAGCGATTTTTTCCGCAGTATAGGGAATATGCAAGGAATCGCATCGCTTACCCCTGAATGGCACGGGCGTCATATACGGCGCATCCGTTTCAATAAGAAGTCGGTCATCGGGGACAAATTTTGCAACTTCGCAGGGCTTAACGGCATTTTTAAAGGTAACTGCACCGCCCAAACCTATATACATACCAATTTTCAAAATTTCTTTTGCCATTTCCACGCTGCCCGAAAAGCAATGTACAACGCCCTTGGGAGTATGCTTTTTCAATAATTTCAGCGTGTCCTCATGGGATTCTCTGTCGTGAATTATTACGGGCATATCAAGCTCATTTGCAAGTATTATCTGCTTTTCCAATAATTCAAGCTGAATTTCACGGCTTTCTTTTTCGTAGTGATAATCAAGGCCGATTTCACCGATTGCCACGCATTTGTTATCGGCGGCAAGCGCCTTTATCTTCTCCAAATCGCCCTCACGATACTCGTCATTGTCGAGAGGGTGAAAGCCCACGGCACTGTAAACAAAATCATATTTACGGGACAGTTCAACGGCAAATTCCGATGTGGGAATATCCACTCCGCAACAGACAACGCCCGAAATACCCTTTTCTTTAAAAGAACCAAGCAGTTCGGCACGGTCTGTGTCAAACTGCTCATCGTCATAATGTGCGTGTGAATCAAAAATGTTACGATACATTATCTTATTCTCGCTCCGTTAGGAATACTCTTGTCAACAAACATAACCTTTACATCTTCCTCCGAGCAGTCGGCGGCAAGAATCATTCCGTTACTTTCAACACCGCAAAGTACGGCAGGCTTTAAGTTTGCCACAACAATAACCTTTTTACCCTTTAAATCCTCGGGCTTATACCATTTTGCAATACCGCTTGCAACAATTCTGTCAGTACCCGTTCCGTCATCAAGAGTGAGTTTTAAAAGCTTTTTAGCCCTTTTAACAGGCTCGCAGTCCTTAACTTCCGCCACACGAAGCTCAACCTTCATAAAATCGTCAATGCCTATCTGTGCAAGGCCCTCGATTTCCACGACAGGAGCATTTTTCTTTTCTTCCGCCTCTTTTTTGGCCTGCAATTCGGCAATGAGCTTTTCGCCGTCAATTCGGGAGAACAGCGGAGTTGCAGTTCCCACCTTAACACCGGCTTTTAATCCGCCCCATTCCTGAATACTGTCATAGGTGGCAGGCTCAATGTTCATCTGCTCCGCAATTTTAACTGCGGTTTCGGGCATAATGGGCGCAATAAGAGCGGAAAGAACACGGATACCCTCCAAAAGGTTGTAAAGCACAGTACCCAGTTTTTCTTTCTGTGATTCGTCCTTTGCAAGTGCCCAAGGCATTGTTTCGTCAATGTACTTGTTGCAACGGCGTGCAAAATTCATTACACATTCAACTGCGTCGCTCATTTTGTATTCGGAAAGATTTTTATCAAACCCTGAAAGTGCTTTTTTTGCAGATGCTTTCAAATCCTCGTCAAATTCCGTAGGACAGGTTGGCGCTTGAATTACTCCGTCAAAATACTTGTTCTGCATAGCGATTGTGCGGTTGACAAGATTACCGAGAGTATTTGCAAGGTCGGAATTAAAGCGGTCAATCATTGCTTCGTAAGTGATTGAACCGTCGTTAGCGTGGGGCATCTCCGAAAGGAGATAATAGCGCACAGCGTCAACACCGAAAATATTTGTAAGGTCGTCGGCATAAATTACATTGCCTCTTGACTTGCTCATCTTATCCTCGCCGAACAAAAGCCACGGATGACCGTAAACCTGCTTCGGCAAAGGCTCGCCGAGAGCCATAAGCATAATCGGCCAGTAAATTGTATGGAAACGCACAATATCTTTACCGATAATATGAACATCGGCAGGCCAGTATTTTTTGTAAGTGTCCGAGCTGCCGTCGGGGTCATAACCGAGAGCGGTAATATAGTTTGAAAGTGCGTCAATCCATACATATATAACATGCTTATCGTCAAAGGTTACGGGAATTCCCCATTTAAAGGAGGTTCTCGATACGCACAAATCCTGAAGTCCCGGCTTAATAAAGTTATTGAGCATCTCTTTCTTACGGGCTTCGGGATAAATGAAGCTTTCATTGCTCTCAATAAACTCTTCAAGCTGTTTTTGGTATTTTGAAAGGCGGAGGAAATATGCCTCCTCCTTTGCCTTTTTAACCTCTCTGCCGCAGTCGGGGCACTTGCCGTCCACTAACTGGCTTTCAGTCCAGAAGGACTCGCAGGGAGTACAGTAAAGCCCCTCGTATTCGCTCTTGTAAATATCCCCTTGGTCGTAGAGTTTTTTAAATATTTTCTGAACGGTTTTCTCGTGATAATCGTCGGTTGTGCGGATGAATTTGTCATAGGTTGTATTGAGCAAATCGCAGATGCCCTTGATTTCGCCCGCCACTTTATCAACATATTTCTTGGGAGTTACCCCTGCTTCTTTTGCATACTCCTCAATTTTCTGACCGTGCTCGTCAGTTCCTGTCAGAAAGAAAACATCGTAGCCCTGCATTCGCTTGTACCTCGCAATGGCATCGGTCAGCACAATTTCATAACTGTTTCCGATATGCGGCTTGCGTGATGTGTACGCAATGGCTGTTGTGATGTAAAACTTTGGCTTTTCACACATAGAAAACGCCCCTTTCTGAAAAACTTTGCGGCAAACCTTAATTTTACCGCATATACATTGTATTATACTAAACATTGCCGATATTTTCAAGGAGTTTGTTACGATTATTTGTATCGTTACAATATAAATATGTATATAATGTAAAGAACGGATTTCAAAAAATTCAAAAAAACATAAAAAATTTAAAAAAATATGTTGACAACCGAAACTTAATGTGGTAAATTATATGAGCCGCTGAAAACAGCAGCAAAAATGTGGGAGCATAGCTCAGCTGGGAGAGCATCTGCCTTACAAGCAGAGGGTCACAGGTTCGAGCCCTGTTGTTCCCACCACTTGGCCCGGTAGTTCAGTTGGTTAGAACGCTAGCCTGTCACGCTAGAGGTCGACGGTTCGAGCCCGTTCCGGGTCGCCATTTTTTGCCTCTGTAGCTCAGTTGGTAGAGCAGAGGACTGAAAATCCTCGTGTCATTGGTTCGATTCCGATCGGAGGCACCATTTTTTATGCGGATGTAGCTCATCTGGTAGAGCGCCACCTTGCCAAGGTGGAG
>CAMGDG010000021.1 GCA_946041635.1 uncultured Clostridia bacterium | reverse complement strand
TTACAATACTTGCGCTGATTATATTCTGTTTTGCTCCCTTATATCTCAGTTATTTTAATACCATAAAAATTTCCGGCGGTAAACTGCAGAATACATATAAAGAGGCAGGAGTGCTCAATACTCTTCTTGGCAGTAAAGGCTATAACACAAACAGCGGATATGAATCTCCTGTTTCTTCGATACCCCTTATTGTTACAGCTCCTGAAACTTCTGTAACTCGAAACGGTGTCACAAAAGTTGTAGGGCAAACTATATTGGAGATTGGCAGTGCGGCGGGTACGCCCGGCTATCTTGATCCTGTTAAGGGAAATTTTGTTGCTTCCAATCCGTCTAATGTTGCAGCAGGATTTACAACGATATATACAGATGCTATAAATTCAAATATTAAATGTTTCCCCACTACTTTGACCGATGATTTTAAAAAGGCGTATATCACCATTGTGGCAGACGGATTTAACTTTACTGAGGAAAATCTGAATAGTTCCGTTTATTCTCTATATTGTTCAAAAGCCAAAGCTGATGGTAAGGGCTCAGAGCTGAAAAAGCTTGTTGTCGATAAAGACTATAAGCTTGAAAGAGTTAAGGGAACAATGAATATGTTACTTCTCACTCTTTTCGGCGGTACAGATGTTTCCTTTGAAAATTCTCCCCTTGTTTTTAATTATAACAACGGAGCATATACAAAAGAAATTGAAGTTGACGCGCCTGCTATGATTATGGTGGGTGAAAAGGCATCGGACGACAAATATTATTACTATGTCTCCCGCGGTGAGGTTGACGATAACGGAAACCTTATTATCCTACGCCGCACCATGAATTCAAAGGACCCCAAAACAGGGACAAATGTAACTCTTACTTCTGCAATGAACGATGTTGAGTGGGTTCCTGCCGAGAGTGGCGACGGAAGGAATAAGGACTCTGACGACGAAAAATACGGTTATTATGTAATGTGCGGAGATAACGGTCAAATCCGCCGTTTCTGGCGCAATAATGCAACCGGTAACTATTATTGGGGCGGCGATTACACTTACGATACCGCAATCGAAATCAACCGAGTTGCTCAAAAAGACGAGGACAGATCACAATGTACATTTAAATTTGCAACCGGAAAAGACCCAATACTTAGCACTGCCGTTAATTATAAGTATTCGTTCCAGGCGAGAACAAAAGCCGATACAGACAATAATGGCGAGCCTCTTGGTTACCCAAACGGCTATAACCTTGCAAATAATGAAGATGCGAAAAATTACTTGCAAAGTGCAAATATTTGTACGGTAAATGCAGGCGATAATATGTATTTCTATGCTTCTGACGGTAAGGTTGTAAGTTATCAGATAAAGAAACGCAATAATTGGGTATATCTGCCCTTCGATGCTTTTACAAAAATTTATGGCAATGGTGCAAATGGAGTTGATTATTCCAGTTATAATAACACTCCGATAAGAAGACAAGTTAAAATTTATAATAACCTTGAAGACTATGCTTGGATTAAGCCCAAAGGCAAAACTTATAGTGAGGGTTACGAATATCTCAATGAAGTTTCTTCTGATTATAATCCAATAACATTAACCTCGGTTGATGCTATTGTAATTAGCGAAAAAATTACCAGTGCAAATAGCAACAATACAACCGGCCCTTATTTAAAGGGAATTGAAGGTGCAAGTGGCACCCATTATTATGCCGGCGATTGGACCGACATAGATTACCCGGCTTCAAACTATACCCTTTATTGCGGATATATTCCTGCGGCTATGGATCTTTGGCAAAGAACAACCGGTTTCAATCAAAATTTTAGCGGAGATAGAAACAGCAAAGATGGAGCTATGGCAATGACCGGTGTTGATTATGCAGGTGGAAAAGTAGACAAATCACTTAGTACGCTTTCAAAATTCAATCGCTTGAATACAAGTGTTGCTTCTTCGGGAACTGAAAGATATGCATATTGGCGCGGAAACTTTGGTCTTTCACCATATATGGTTTCAGGAACAAAATCCGGTTCAGCCAGTTTCCAATCTTCATTGAATCATGTTATAAATAGTGCAACTGAGAATAATCGTGTTTTCTATGCTGAAAACGACTGGGGTTATAACAAAGAGGCTATACTCTTCTATCCATATGATAATATGAGTTATGCTATAACAGGCAAGGTTTATGATAGCACAACAACTGTTAGTTCAGATGATATTAAGAAAAACAACGCTCTTATTCAACCGCAAGATTTAATTTATTCAACTCTCTACGGCAAGCAACAGTATATAACAAACGGCGATGTTGTTGATGTTACTGTGGCATATCTTTCACATCCTTTTGCTGTTCATATTTCTGCAAACCCCACCGACGATGTTGTATACGATTTGTCCAACAGTAAGGACGGTAACAAGATTTTCTATTTCAACAACTGCCGTGAAACCGTAACATATCTTGACTGTGCAAGTACGGTTATTCCTAAAGGGGACAAGGATATTAATGTTTCCCTCATGGTTGGTTATACTCAGGGCGGTGTTGTTCAATTCGGCGGCAAAGACCTTTATGTAAATACTTTTATGAATAACGGTATTGTTATGATCCGTGCCGGTACCGCTTATGTAGGCAAACAAGATTCAGACAACTCCAATACACAAGAGTATTATGCCAAGGACAACACAGGTTATAAACTTAACGATGAATCAAATGTTTTCCATCAGTTCTATTATCTGAATTCAATAACCGGCAAATCTAAACAACCTCAACACGAGAAAGATTACAAGCATATCGGCAATCTGTACGGTGCACACTATTGGCAGAACAACCGCCATATTGATTATATTTCTATGGACGGCGGCGAGCCCGATAGCACCGCTGAGAAGGATTCGGGCAATGTAAACTATCTGCGTTGCCACCCCATGTCAAATACAAAGGTTAATTGCGTAGCTTGGGGTACTACCTGGAACAATAACCCCGAGGCTATGTGGGGTACGGAAAACGGTACGGTTCTTTCTTGGTTTGTTGACCTTAAAAAAGCGAAAGACGGCAGTGTGAATGATTGGGGTGATAAAAGTGTCTGTGCAGAGCTTCAGTCATACAAGTGGATTGATAATGTTAACGACAAAACTATGGCTGTCGGCGGTTTTGGTACGCTAGGCCGTGACTTGTTTAAAGGTACGGTCGGTTCGGCTGATGAAGATTCAGATTCCGCCAAAGGTACAGTATTCTCACCGTCAAATGACAATTATAATGAGTTCTTCGATAAGGGATCAAGAAAAATAGGTAAGCGCAGCGAAATAGGCGTTATTTCGGTTCTTGATTCCATAAACGATGTTGCCTATGATAACGATGTTTGGGTTGCCGGCGGCGACCAGAGCGGAAAAGCTCCCGAAACTTACTGCGGTCAGGGAAGCGTTACTTACGGCGGCGAGAATATAACGGCATTTACCAGTAGAGGCAACGGCTCGTGGATTTATGTAAGATACTGGGTAGATAAGGACGGCAACGGTACTCAGTCCGATACAAACTCAAATTATCTTTGGAAAGCCGTTAAAATATCCAACGAAGCATATCACAATGTTGTTCAGGTGAACAATATCAACGGTATGTGGATTGCAACCGGTTATATTGACTCTAACCATAACGGCGAGCAGGACGACCGTGAAAGAACAGTTGTTTCTTGGGCAACTGACCCGTTGGTCGATGTTGACGGCCACAAGAATCATAATGATTTCACAAAATATGCAGGCGGCTGGTCAGATAAGGCTGTTTTCTTGGAATATAACGGAAACGGCGGATATGACGATGTTACAAACACTGTCGGCGGTATTAACTCCGTTGCAACAAGATCATAATTGTTTATTTGGCGCTGTCCCCCTCCAAAAGAGGGGGAACAGCAAGTTGAATTGAGGTGAGGTTTGTGTTCAACCTTATACATAAGAATAAAAAGGGCTTGTCTTTGGCAGAATTGCTTGTAACCATTGTTATTCTCGGTATGGTTATATCCCTCGGCGGGCAGATACTCTATCAGTTGACAATGTTTTACAATATGGCTTCAGTGCGCTGGGAAGTCCAGAGCGCAGTGCAGTTGGCGTGCAACAGATTTGAAACGAACCGTGACTCAATTGTAAATGCATATCAGGCGGATATCCTCTATGACCCTGTGGTTGAAAACGGAATCATTATTAACGAGGACCACACCTTTACATGGAAAAACGGCAGTCCCTATGTATTGCCTACAGAAAATGTGGTGGATAGCGACGATCCTTATACATATATATTCTCAACTCCGGCTTACAGAGCGTCGGACGGTCAGTATATGGGCTCATATTTGTTTATCCGTGAATTCGGCGCGTCAAACAGCACACTTTTCCTTGAAGATGCAGGCTTTGGTGAAACACCCGTTGCGGTGAGCTTCGATATAGGCAGAAGTGTTGAAAACATTGCGAGTGATGTTTTGGCTGTTGATAAATATCTTGATAAAACAATTTCAATAACCTTGAAATCAGGACGCACCGATATTACAAACTATGAGGTTAAAACGGCTTATTCGCTTGTAAATATTACTGAGGGAAAAGAGATAAACTATGAAGATCGCTCTCTTGTATTTGATGCCTCATGGCTCAACGACAACATTTCAATGGCGGGACCTGCGGGATGGACCGATGAGGAACTAAACAGAGGTGCTGATACGGGGTATCCTGTTAATCCCAAGGCTCTTCTTGAAGACGATCAAGGAAATGTTACTGAAATAACGGTTACAACAATAAATAAAAGTGCCAATGTAATGCGCTTTGTTTCACCAACAGCCTTTCACTCAAAAGGTGACATAGATACGCTTTCAACTGCTGCCAATATGGCGTCTTGCCTGACATCCTTTGCTTTCAGCGACAGCAGTAAGCTTTCGAGCCACGCTCTCGGCGCATTGCGTGATTTCCGTGATAATGTTCTTAAAGGAACAACGGTGGGCGATTGGATTATAGATAACTATTATAACGAGTGGTCGCCGTTCCTTGTTCAGAAGATGGGCTACCTTAAACCTGTATATAAGGTAATTCTCACTCCTGTTGCGTATATTTGCGGTTTAATCGCCAATATTTAAGCAATATCTACAAAAAGAAACTTAACTATTTATCAATAATTTACTATTGACATATTATGGAATTGGTATATAATGTTAATATACAAAATGAGTTACGGAAAGTTCACGGAACATTCCCGCGCAGCAGGGAGTTGCCTATGAGAAAGGGTTTAAACAAAAAAGGCTTTTCACTTGTTGAATTGATGATAGTCGTTGTTATCATGGGTATCCTCGTAGCTGTTGCTATTCCGCTTTATGGCGCCATAACTGATAATGCCAGAGCGAACACGTGCAGAAACAATCAGCGTGATGTACGCGCGGTTTTCGCAAGGTACATTTTGGTTAATCAGGCTAATTCAGCATATACGCTTTTTACGAACGGGGCTTCATCGTTTGATGGCTCCAGTCAAAATGCAGAGGATGTTTTAGATCCCGAGTTCCTTTCGTATTTTAGTGAAAACACCTTGCCTACTTGCCCCGAAGAAGACCATTATTATAAGATTACAGCAGTTTCGCCTACGGAAATAAAAGTTGAGTGTATGGCAAGCGGCAGCGTTGATGATGAACATTCGGCGGAATGATTAGCAATTTTACCAATTTGAATACTTATAAATTGTGTTTTTTAACGAATTTGTCAAAATAGTATTTACAAATTGTTAATAAAGTTATAGAATATCTTTACAAAGAGATATGATTATTTCCAAGGATATTAAGGCTTTGCAAAAGGCCTCGATATACAAACTCAAAATTCTTATAAAGGAGAAATTATTATGAGAAAAATGTTAAACAAAAAAGGCTTCTCACTTGTTGAGCTTATGATCGTTGTTGTTATCATGGGTATCCTTATTGCAGTTGCTATTCCGCTTTACGGCGCAATCACAGACAACGCAAAGAACAAGACCTGCAAAAACAATGTAAAGGTTATTCAGCAGAATGCCGCTAACTACTATGCTATGCACAGCACGACTGCTTCAGTCGCTGACCTTAAAGCAATGTTCGATAACAACAAGATGCCCAGCTGCCCCTGGGACGGCGATGACTCTGACGAGACAGACTACACTGTAACAATTACAGCTACAGGTAATGCTACAGTAACTTGTGCAAATGCAAGTACA
Organism: uncultured Clostridia bacterium; assembly: GCA_946041635.1. Lineage (GTDB taxonomy): Bacteria > Bacillota > Clostridia > Oscillospirales > Acutalibacteraceae > Fimenecus. The sequence goes on along the minus strand of CAMGDG010000021.1, from coordinate 14,336 downwards.
GAAGGACATTGGTCATAATTTTAGAATTGAAAACTTATATTAAAGTATTCAAACTAAACTAATAAGTAGGAGGTTCTTTTGAACCTCCTATTTTGTTTGTAGCTTTATACAGGCTATTGATTTGAGCGGTAGTTTGTGGTAAACTTATTTTGGTAATATAATATTAAACTGTGTTAGGAATTGGGATGATTTTATGAAAAAGAAGAATATACCGATTATTGCTGTAGCTCCAATAATTACTTTGCTTATAATGCTTGTTCTGTATGCGCTGGGCGGGATATTCCCCTTTGGAGCCAATTCAACTGCCGCTTATGACGGCATAGCACAGTACGTTCCTTTTCTTTCGGAGCTTGCCGCAAAAATTCGTGACGGCGGTTCTCTTTTGTTTTCGTGGAGAGTTTCAAACGGCTCAAATTTTTGGTCGATAATCTCATATTATCTGGTTTCTCCTTTAAATTTAATAGCGCTCTTTTTCCCTGCAAACAGAATGATGGATGCATTTTCGATCATTACATTATTAAAGCCTGTACTAATTGCTTTAACATTTAGCATTTTTTTGCGTTATTCATATCAGCGCAGGGATTTATCGATACCAATTTTTTCGGTTTTATGGGCAATGTCATCATTTATGGTCGTATGTATTTCCTTTACGTCATGGTTTGATGCAATTATATATTTCCCTCTTATAATCCTCGGCTTGAACAGAATAGGCGAAGGGAAAAGTGCATGGATATACTCTCTCTTTCTCGGCCTGACAGTTGCATCTAATTTTTACATCGGCTGGATATCCTGTATTTTCAGCGTATTATACTTTATATACCTGTTTATTTCAGATGACGAGGTTAAAGTTGAAAAAGCTGTAAGCTCCGATGAAGAAAGCGGTGAAATTGAAAACAGTATAAATATTTTTAATGTTTTCAAGAATTCATTCCTTTTAGGCAGTTTTTTTAAGTTTGTAGCTTCCTCTTTGCTGGCAGTCGGCATTTCGGCAATAATGACTCTGCCCTCGTTTCACACGCTTCAGTCAACAGGTAAGGGCGCTATTACCAGCAGAATTTTTAATTTTGGGTTCAAAGATATTTTCGGTCTTCTTGCTTCCCACATTTTCCCCTTTGAGATAAACTATTCAACGCTAACGGCCTATGATTGTATTTTCTGCTTTTCCGGTATTGTTACCGTAATTCTTTGTGTGGCATATTTCTTTTCCAAGAAAATATCAATGCGAAAAAAATTAGGAAATCTATTTTTAGTTTTATCAATTTGGATTTCCATGTTGTTTTACGACATCTATAATATTTGGCATGGCTTCGGAGAACCCGCAGGCGTTATGTACCGTTTTGCGTTTGTTTATAGCTTTATCCTGCTCAAAATTGCATATGAGGCATTCTGCGAAATCAAAAACATTCCTGTTTACGGAATTGCGGCAGGCACAGTTGTTGCACTTGTCTGTGTGTCGTCAATATATTTCAGCGAGTTGTTTAGTTTCTTTGCCCAGTCGGTGAGATTAGCAGTAATCCTTGTGGCGTTTATTGCGGTGTTTACAGCGCTTATCATTTTGATTTCAAAGAGTGACAAGTTCAAAAAAGCGTTTACTTTTTCTCTGTTGCTTTGTGTTGCGGTTGAAGCAGTAGCTTTGAACTGCAAGGTAATAGATACTGTTGAGATGAGAGAGAATTTTGATGAAAGCACCGTTGTGAAGGATTTTGTTTCAACTGTAAATGATTATGACAATGTCCATTTTTCAAGTAAGAAGCAAACCTTTGGTGATATGCTTATGTATGGCGCTTTGTTCGGATACAACGGCTATGAGGGCTATTCTTCAACCTCCGACGGTAATTTTGGGCTTGTTATGGTTGATATGGGAACATATGGCAACCGATTGAATCAGCAAAACGGTTCAAGCGAGCAAACGCCCGTGTTCAATATGTTTTTTCCGACAGAGTATTATATAGATGGAACGGGTCATTTGTCCGAGAATCAATACAGAGAAAAAATTTCCGAAAAAGACGGATACATATTCTACAAGAATAATTATACTATGCCGTTTATGTACACAGTAAGTACGAACATTTTGGGCTGGGAACCGTTTGTTTTCCCTGTTCATGTTGATAATATCAATTACGCCGCGCAGTTGCTTACCGATACAAGTGAAAATATTGTTTTTTATAATACAAACAGTAATTTCACCTATGAAAACTGCGAACATATTTCCATTATTGACAAATTTAAGGATAACAGTGCAGACGGACATAATCATATTGAAGAAAACAGAGAATATCTTGAATATATTGAAAGCCGTATGAATCTTTGGTCGTATAAAATTGAGGATATGACAAAGCCCGCTTATATTAAATATACATCCGTTGCAGAAACAGACGGAATTATGTATATATATGCAAGCTCAAATGAGCTGTCTGACCTTAAAGTTACGGTTAATGGTGTTGAACACAGCTATACAGTTTTCGGAAAAGACAGCAAGTGCACCTTTGAAATAGGCGAGGTTAAAAAAGGCGATGTTGCGGAAATATCTGTGGGCGGATACCGCGAAAACGCCGTCCAAGGCGAAAATGTTTATGCTTTGGAGCAGGGAAGTATTACTCTTACTGCCTTTACCGTTGATATGGATAAGTTTGAAAAAGCCTACCAAAAGCTTGACGCTATGAGTGACACGGAAATGCTGGAATTTGAGGACACATATGTTAAGGCAAAGGTTACAAGCTACGAGGACGGTATGCTTTATATTCCCACCGCCTATGACGAGGGCTGGACAATCACCATTGACGGAGAAGAAGTCCCCCTTTATGAGCATGAAAGCCATATTCTTATGACGGAAATTTCAAAGGGCGAGCACATTGTTGAAATGAAATATGTGCCCCGGGGATTTATTCCCGGTGCGGTTATTACCGGCGTCAGCGTACTCATTCTCATTGCGTGGGCGGTAATTTCAACAAAACGCTTTAAAAAAGAGCAGGAAAGTGATATAATCCTTTCAAATGATGTGAATGAGGAATAAAATATGGACTTTATTTTGGCTACAAAAATATTTTATGCGGTGATTGTGTTCCTTTTCGGAATTACTATCGGCAGTTTCCTTAATGTGCTGATTTACCGCATTCCCAAAAAAGAAAATATCGTCAGCGAAAGCAGTCATTGTATGAGCTGTAATCACAAGCTGTACCCCATTGATTTAGTACCTCTGTTCAGTTGGATTTTTCTTGGGGGAAAGTGCCGTTACTGCAAGGCGAAAATATCCCCTCAATATCCAATAGTTGAGGCAATCAACGGCATTATGTATGCGCTGATATTCTGGTTTATATGCGGAGCCGAGCCGAAGCTCGCCTTGCTTGGCTACTGCGCCGCATTCTCCGCATTGCTTGTGACAGCCGTAATCGACTGGCGCACAATGGAAATTCCCGATTCAATGTGGATTACCGTGCTTGTGGGCGGAATAATCGTTTATATTGACGAGCTTATCGCCGAGGGCTTCGATTGGCCCTGCCTTTTAGAACGGGTTATCGGATTTTTCGCCGCCAGCGGTATTCTTTTCCTCCTTGCCGTTATTACAAAAGGCGGTATGGGCGGCGGCGATATAAAGCTTATGGCGGCTTGCGGATTTTTACTTGGCTGGAAAGTGGTTTTGCTCTCCCTTGTTATGGGCGGTGTTATCGGAACGCTTTATCTTATTTTCTGCGCCGTCAAAAACAAAGGCAAGGTTCCCCGCAAGGTTCCCTTTGCGCCCCATCTTGCGGCGGCAGTTGTGATTTGTATGTTTGTAGGCACGAAAATCCTTGAATGGTATTTTGCCCTTTGCGGCATCAGCCACACGCATATTCATTAAATTTTAAAGCACAATTTTTTACGGGCACTCTGAATTGTCCCGAAAAAACTATGGTGTACACTATTGCCCCCTCTGACGAGGGGGCTGTCATTTTGAAAAAATGACTGGGGGAGAGAGACTTTACAAATTTAATACAAAGTTCGTTTCTCTCCCTCAGTCTCGCTAATGCTCGACAGCTCCCTCGTCAGAGGGAGCAACACAGCTTTTCAAAAATTAAGGTAAAAACAGAGCCAAGTCGCCCAAAATTTACGCACCTACATATGGGTGTGTGCTGTTAGCTAAGGTAAATCCAACTATAATTACGTAAAAAACGAGCAATTCACATTTGTGAACTGCTCGTTTTAGTTTTGCGCTGATTATTTATTTGCCTGTTTTGAATATTTAGCAAGATAGATAACTCTCATCAGTCTTGTTTCAATGGGGTTTATGGGGCTGAATTTATTAAACATTTTTGCGCTAACATGGATTTTTGCGCCCTTGTTCATAATAAATTCGATTGCGCCGCCGTCAAACTCATTGCCCGCAACACAGAGTGCGCCGTTGTTATCAAGAAGCACGGCATTTCTGCCTTTAAGAGCCTTAACAACCTTCTTTGATGTTTTCAAAGTGTTGTTGGGGTCATATTTTGCGTGCTTAACCGTTGCGCCGCAAATCTGTGCGAAGTCGTCAATAAGAGGACGCATTTTCTTGCCCATTTTTGAGCAGGTAACGGTATAAGGGTCTTTTGAGTGGCTGATGTAGTTAACATCCTTGCGTTTCTTATAAACTGCACGGTGAAGCTCGATTGATTCAATGCTTGCATCACCTGCGATAATGTCGCCTGTATCAATGTCAATTCTTGTAACAGCACCGTCACCGTCAACAAGGGAAATGTTGAACACGCTGCCGTCACGCTCACTTTTGCAAGCGGGGAATTCGGGAGCGTCAAGAGGCTTCTTGATGAATTTTTCTGTTACATAATCATTGATTGCGGTAAGTCCCTCTGCAACAGCGCCGGTAAGCGAATTGTACTTATCAAGCACAAACTTTTCGCAAACATCTTCAAGACGGGTTGCAACATTGAAGGCGTCGTCATAATCAACACCCATACAAACTGCGCCGTGGTGAGCCATAATAGCCGCCTTGGAGTCGGAACGGGTAATAGCGTCGATTACGCCTTTACGAAGCTTGCCGGTACCCGGAAGCCCGTAGGAAGCAATAGGCACATTGTTGCCTATAACCTGTGCGTTTTCACCCTCAACATTGTTTATATCCATACCGAGTGCCGATACGATAGATGCGTTAATCTGGTGCGTGTGGATAACGAAATTAACCTCGGGACGAAGCTTATAGCAAGCCGCATGAATTCCCTTTTCGCTTGAAGGCTTAATCTCACCCTCATACTCCAAATCCTCAATGTTTACAAGGACGATTTCCTCGGGAGTGAGCGTTTCATAAGCTCTGCCGCTGGGAGTAATAACAAACTGCGTATCGCTGATACGGCAGGAAATGTTGCCCCATGTACGGGCGATAAGTCCTGACGCCACAAGCTCTTTACCGGCTTTGATTACAAGCTCTTTTGCCTGCATTATTTCCATGGTTTTCACCTCAAATTCTAATTTGTGAAAAACAGGCGGACAAAAATCTTTGCCCGCCTGCAATTACTATAATAATTATTCAGCAGGTTTTACTGCAACATTCTCAAATACCTTGTCGAAGCATTTAAGTGCCTGGTCAATCATCTTGGGAGTGTAAGCAGCAGAAGTATAAAGACGGCTTCCTGCAAGAGTAACAAGTCCCTCTGCCATGTAAGCAGCACCCATATACTGCATCTCTTTCTTTCTTTCGCTTGTGGCTGAAAGAACACCCGGAATTGTCCAGGGCTTGCACCAGTCGATTGAGTAGTGCATTGTACCAACTGTTTCAAGGTGGCAAACAGAGCCTTCATTCCAGCATACGAAGGGAAGACCGTGTTTAGCAACAAGCTCTTGAAGACCTGTTGTAAGTCTGTCGCCCATTTCGCCTGCCTTCTGGCATGCGTTTGTCTTGTCGATTTCTTCAAGAGTAAAGTAACCTGCGCAGCATGAAAGCGGGTTGGCAGTCATTGTACCGCCTGTAAATGCCTTCTTAATCTTCATACCTGAATCATCAAGACCTGCGCCGAGATACTTCATATACTGCTTCTTACCGCCTACGCCGCCTGCTCCGGGATAACCGCCGGCAATAACTTTACCGAAGATTGTAAGGTCGGGAGATACACCGAAGAAGCCCTGAGCGCCTGCCATACCGATACGGAAACCTGTAACAACCTCATCGAATACGAGAAGTGCGCCGTATTTACGGCAAAGTCTTTCAACGCCCTTGTTGAAGTCATAATCAAGAGGAGTAGTACCGCTTTCGGGACCGATGGGCTCTATGAATACTGCTGCTGTACCGCCTCTGAACTGATTGAGCCAGAGCTTTCTTTCAAGGTCTTCAAGGTCGCCGGGGAAGAATTCCTGTGTATGCTTGAAGAGGTAAAGCGGAACACCGTTTGCCTGTGTGAATTTAGAACCGGGAACACGGATACCGTAACCGAGCTGATCTGACCAGCCGTGGTAAGCGCCGCCCATTTTAAGAATGTTCTTATTGCCTGTTGCAAGACGGGCAACACGAACTGCCGTCATACATGCCTCAGTACCTGAACCCTGCATACGGAACATATCAACTGATTCAACACTGTCGGAAATCTTCTTTGCAAGCTTGTATTCAAACTCGTGGAAAAGACCTGTTGAAGGACCGCAGGTGTTAAGAAGGTCGATAACCTGCTCACGAACTACCTTGGGATTGGAGCCGAGAACGGTGGGACCGCCTGCCTGCAAGAAGTCGAAATACTTGTTGCCGTCAATATCATAAAGATATGCGCCCTCTGCTTTTGTGAAAACAAGGGGGAAAGGATAGTTAAAAGCAAGGTTGTGCTGAACACCGCCGGGGATGATTTTCTTTGCTTCGGCAATCATTTCCTTTGATTTTGCACACTTCTTTTCATAATATTCTTCTTCATAGGTTTTGAGCACATCGGGCTTAATTGAGTAGATAGGCTTCTCAATAAGCTCGTCAAGCTGCTTGTTAATCTGAGCCGCATCATGATAATGTGCTATTGCAAATCTTGTGTCTGCCATAGTTTTTACCCTCCGTTAATATTATTAGGTATGGCAATCCGCCGACAGGTGAATTGCTGTTCACCCTAATTATACCACTTTTTTCATATGTGTCAAACATTTTTTGCACAGTTGCAATAAATTTTAGATAATTATTAACTATTTATACAGGCACACCTTGAAAATACGGCAAAATATTAGGTGTATTTAGATAATTATCATCTAAATACACCTTTGCAACCGCATTTTATTAAAGTTTTCGACAACTGATTTTGTAAATTTTATACAATCCGAAAGACCTTTTTGTATTCAAAACATAGAAAAATCAGATTTTATGCATTTTTAGTTAAAAACAATCTAAAATATATGTTTTATCAAATCATATGCGTCGTGATTGTTGAAATCGGTGGGAGAATTTTTAAAGTTTTTCAAGGTTTCCCACCGTTTCTCATATTCTCTTGCCTTATCTTCGGAAACGGAAAAATCAAATGTGCAGAACTTCTCAATCAAGGCTTTTAAGGAATTAAAATCCGTGCCCATCTCTCTGAAAAGTGAATTATATAAAGAGGGGTTTGCTTTTTTTGCCTCTTGAAGATATGCAGGGAGAAAAACAGCGCACGCCTTTCCGTGGGGAACATTATAATCCTCGGTGAGGGCATATCCCATGCCGTGTGGGAAGCCCGTTCCGCCTTTGTTGAGAGCAAAACCGGCATAGAGAGAGGCGTTGTAGAGTGTGTCACGCTCTGCTTCGTCGGGTAAGACATTTTCCTTAATCATTTTCTCAATTATAGGGAAAAGCATTTTGGAGCTCATAAGCGAAAAACGCTGTGATAAAAAGTCCGCCCGTGGTGAAAACATGGATTCAACGGCGTGGCACAGAGCGTCAAGGGCAGTTGAAACGGTAGTATTATAAGGTACGGAATATGTGTATTTTGAATCTGCAACAGCGTATTCGGCGTAGTAATTTTTGCCGCTGACGCTTTGCTTTCTGCCATTGGTGCGAGTGAGCACGGAAACGCCCGAAACCTCACTGCCCGTACCTGCGGTTGTGCCGATAAGTACAAGGGGCAGGGGAGTGTGGACTACGGATTGTGTATAAATTCCGTCATCAACAATATGGGGATTTGCGGCATAAACGCAAACTGCCTTTGCTGCGTCAAGGGGAGAACCGCCGCCTATTCCCACAACAAAGTCGGCTTTCATATCTCGTGCCGCTTTTCCGCCTGCCAGGCAATCGGTTGTCAGGGGATTTTCGGTAATTTTATTAAAAATTTCGTATTCGATACCCAATTCGTCAAATATTTTCTTGATATCACCCAGCGCACCTGATTTCTCGGCGGAGGATTTACCCGTTACCACAAGACACCTCTGCCCGAGCGAAGAAAAGATATTCTTGTTTTTTTCAAGAGCGTTTTTGCCGCCCAAGATATTCACAGGCATATAAAAACTGAAATCATATCCCATTTTATCAGTCCTTTCGGGAAATATTTTATCATTTCCTTTTGCCTATTGCAAGATATTTACCTATTGAATAAACGGCAAAAGTTCTGCGTTGTAAAAATATGTGACCTATTTTGATGAAAAAATAAGTCAAAATACAGTACAATGTTTTTTGAACGCCTTTTGCTTATAAAAATACGGTAGATGCCGTGATAATGCTTATTGCAGGCAAGGGCAGTATAAACTTTATGATTTATCACCTTATGTGCCCGCCGCCAAGGAGTTTTCCGAAAGTAAAACCGTTTCCTTAAACGGCACAGAGTGAATATGAAAATCGTATAATATTTGCGTAAAAAGCAAATCGAAAGCCCTGCTGAGTTTTTTCGGCAGGGCTTTCATATGTTAAAATTATTATGAGCAAATTTTTGACTCGGCAAATCCGAGTCTATATATTAAAATTTCTGTGCGGTGGGGAAAATAGGGATTGGTGTTATACTTTATGAAAAAGGAAAGGGAAAATTTGTTGGGGATTGGAAAAACCCACCGCACAGAAATTATAAACAAACTAAAGGAAAATCGGTTTTGTTAACCTACGAGAGTCATTAACTCAACCGCTTTAAGGAGTGATTTGAGGGAAAACTTTTCGTTACCCAGCTCCTTTATGAGCTGCATTTCGCGCTCGTATTTGGCGTTAAACATTCTTATCGCCTCCTTTATTCTGTTGTGGTTATAGAATATCACTGATTTTTTCGTTTGTCAAGTGTTTTTGCACAATAAAATATATTTTTATTTGTGCAATATCAACAAATAAAAAGAATAACGCATTTCCTGCACATTTGTGTAATATAACTGAATATAAGATTTAAAAATTATGCAAATTCAACAATAAATCAGGTTAAAAACTGCTTGAAAACGCTTGTATAAAGACGACAGTTTTCAGCAAAAAATGAAAACCGTAGAAAACTTTGTGCAGTTTTTTTACATTTCTTTCGGAAATGTTCATTATTTACCTGTACCGGGGGATTTTTGCCGGGATTTTGAAGATTTTATTAAGAAACTATTAAATTTTATAAACTATCTTGCATTATACAGTAGCTTGTGATATTATAATACCAAGATAAAAAAGGAGGCGGGATATGAATACGCAATTCAAAAAAGGCGTGCTTGAACTTTGCGCGTTATCGCTGCTCACAAAAGGCGATTGCTACGGCTATGAGCTTGCCGATATGCTGGGCAAGAAATTGTCCGTATCCGAGGGAACGGTGTATCCCATGCTTCGCCGTTTGCAGAACGAAGGGTATTTTGATTCGTATTTGAAAGAGTCGCCCAACGGTCCTGCACGGAAATATTACAGAATAACTCTGAAAGGCAGAGAGCGTCAGGAGCTTTTAACGGAAGAGTGGAAAGCTTTTTCAAGTCGGGTTGATTTATTCTTACAGGAGATGGTGTTATGACAAAAATAGATTTTTTAAATGAGCTTTATGCATATCTTTCTCCGTTGCCGAAAAACGAACGCACGGAAATCCTTAACGATTTCAGAGAGCATTTTCGTGAGGGTGCGGCGGCAGGAAAAACGGAAGAGCAGATATGCGCTGAGCTGGGTTCACCTTTTGAGTGTGCAAAGCAGTATGTGGGCGACGCAATAGAAGAAAACAGAATTAAACCGAAAAACACCCATAAAACATTTTGGACTGTGGCTTTTTTCTGGAATCTTATTCAAGTGCTTATATCCTTGCCGCTCACATTCGGACTGTTCCTTGCGGCGGCGGTAATGAGCGTGCTGTTCGCTTTTATAGTTCCGCCCACCGGCTCCGTTGCGTTTATCGTGTTTGCTGTTTCTTCAACTGCGGCGGTCTTTATTATGGGCATAATAACATTGCTCGTTGCGATTGACGGAATCCGCGATTGCATAAAAAAGATTAACAGATAGGCAGAGCCGAAAACGGAGGGTGTTTTATGAAAAAAGCAATAATAGCGCTGGTTATTCTTTTTGTTATATCCGTTTTCACGGCTGTTGTAAGCTTTGCCGTGTGCGGAGGCGAACTGATAAAGGCGGGAGTTGAATACGGGATAGGCGAATACCGTGAGTACAGGGCTGAAAAAACGGCAGAAAATAATATTATGTCAATAATCAAAATGTAATACTGGGAGGTATATATAATGTTTAAAGAAAAGAAACTTTACAAAAGCACAAACAAAATGGTTGACGGAGTATGCGCAGGCATTGCTGAGTATTTGGAAATCGACCCCACAATAGTACGCGTGCTGTACGCTGTTGGTTCCCTTTGCACGGCAGGCTTCGGAGGGCTCGTGCTCTACATCGTACTTGCAATAATTATGCCACGCCGCCCGTTCCCCGATTATCAGTACAATGAATTTCAGGACGGACCTAAACAGGGCGAGTAAGCCGAAATCAAATGGGCTGTAAAAAACGATAGTTTTTTACAGCCCATCTTTTTGTATATCATTCTTCGTTAGCTTTTTCTTCGGTGGAAGGCTCAATTTCATCAATGGAAGGAACAACTACCGATTTTGTCATTTCCTCACGGTGGCGCTCTACCTTTTCGTCAAGCCAGTCTATTATGTCAAGATAAACATCTTTGCGGTTTGTCTCGTTTAAAATCTCGTGGCGTGCACCCTCGTAAATTTTCATATTCACATTGGTGTGCCCCGTCTTTTTAAGAGTTTTATAAACCTCGTTAACGCCCTTTGAGTAGTCGCCGATAGGGTCCATAGAGCCTGAAATCAGCAGTATGGGCATACTTAAAGGCACGGAGTTGTACCATCGGCGAGAGGAAACCTGTTTGAGTGTCATAAACAGCGCTTTCATTCCGCTAACCGTGTATTTGTATCCGCAAAGCTCGTCCGCAATGAATTTGTCAACCTCGTTTTCATCACGGGATACCCAGTCACATTCAGTCCGTTTTTCCGTCTTGCGATTGTATGCGCCGAACGCCATTGTGTCCAGCAACTCGGAACGATACATAGGTCCGTTTTGCTTAATAAGAGTGTTTGCAAGGTGTATGCCTATGCCGATAGCGGAATTTGTGCCGCTTGTGCCGCTGTAAATCGCACCGTCTAAAAGATAACCATATTTCGCCGTGTATTTTCGTGCAATCAAAGAGCCCATTCCGTGCCCCAGCATGAAAAAGGGCAAATCGGGATATTCGGTTTTTATGGTATCGGTAAGGCTTTTCAAATCCTCAACAAAATGCTCCTCGCCGTCAGTTTCACCGAAAAAACCGAGCATTTCTTTATCCGTGACCGACGAACCGTGACCTATGTGGTCGCTTATGAACACGGCGTATCCGTGTTTGCAAAGTTCAAGGGCAAATCGGGCGTATCTGTTTGAATATTCCGCCATACCGTGAGAAATCTGAACAATTCCTTTAATTGAGCCGTAGTCAATGGGCGCGGCACTCTGCGCATATATTTCGCCCAGCCCCGAGTGAGAGGGGAAAGTATATTCCTTGGTAAGAAACTCCAAAAAAATCACCTTGATAACAAAATATAATGTATTCTATCACATTTTTCTCCGTTTTTCCATAAAATATCGCAATTTAGGCAGATACAACAAACTTTAAGGTGTATTATTATAAATAAAGTACAAAAGAAAAATATTGAAATAACAGTTGAAATTTAATAAAAGTTATGTTACAATATGTGAGCATTAGCGGGGCAGGTAGGGTACTATGCAAAATTTCTTACTTCTTCACTATTCACTATTACTTCTTACTTAATATCCGGGGGCGTAGCTCAGCTGGGAGAGCGCTTGAATGGCATTCAAGAGGTCAAGAGTTCGATCCTCTCCGTCTCCACCAGAAAAAAGCACTTGCAACGCAAGTGCTTTTTCAATGAAATAAATCCCTACGAAAGAAGACAGGGGACGGAAAAGACAGAGAACCGTCCCCTGTCTTTTTCAATCAGAGAACCGTCCCCTGATTGTCACTGTTTTTGTGAGGATATTTCCGCCGTTGTCATAGGTATAGGTTGTGGTTTTGCCTGCAACGGGGTCATTTTCTCGGATAAGCTGATTAAGCTCATCATACTGATATGTTTTTTCAGTTGAATTTGTTCCCTGTCTGTCGGTTATCTTTGAGATATTTCCCGAACCGTCATAAGTGTAGCTGAATGTACGGTCGATACTCTCATAGATAAGGTTTCCCATAACATTAGTGGTATATGTTACTCCGCCGATTGTGGGGGTATAATACTGGCGGTTTATACTCCACACCTTGCCTGTGGGAGTGGTAAGGGAGGAGGGGCGAACCTGTGCGTGAGCATTGAGAGCTCTTGTTTTTGTTGCGCCGTTGGGATAGGTAACATTCTGCACTATTCCGCCGGGCAAATGGGTATATGATGTTGTTTTTATTGTGCCGTTGTATTTGTAGCTTGTACCCGCGGTATTGTTTAAATTATCGTATGTATAGTTGATATAGCTTCCGTCGGAAACATCGGTTCTTTGCAGTCTGCCAAGCAAATCGTAAGTATAGTAATATGTTTTGCCGTTGATGTTATCCGTATGCTTACTTACCAGACCGTTGGCGTTATACACATAACCGAACTGCTGTGTTCCGTTATACTTTATTCCTGTTACACGGTCATAACGGTCATAAACATTCTCAACATATGCGCCGTTGCCGTATAAAAACGGCGGGAGCAAGCGTTACTCGCCTGCCGACTCAGACAGCGCTTCTGCTCATTTCATTCGCAGAGGTGTCCACCGGACACCCGCGCCCCAGCCCTACTGTTTGATTTCAGCTTGTCCTGTGCATAGAAAGCGGTGAGCACAGGACAAGCCTATCAAAAGCGCTATTGGCGCATTTTGACATGATTTTCAATCAAGACACAGAACCGTCCCCTGTCTTTCCCGTCCCCTGTCTTTCCACGCTAACCGTCCCCTGTCTTTTCGTCATAAGTGGCTGACTGCCTACCTTGGTTGAAAGGCGGTTTCCGAAAGCGTCATATGTGAAGTTATACGAAAAACCGTTGTGGGTTATGCTTGTAAGACGGTCGTGTCAATCATGGAACCGTACCCTGATTGTCCCACTTACCTCTTTTTTCATCTTTTGTCAACACAGAAGAACCGTCCCCTGTGCCTATTGGAAGAATTTTTTGCGTAAAAATATAGAAAGAAACAAAATCACTACGCAAATAAAGCAAGCAAGAATTATATCATTATCACTTAAAGGGAAATTAATGCTTTTTAAGAATGCGTTTCCTTTATCATAACCTAAAAATTCGCAATAATAAATAAATGCGCTTAAAGCCAAGCCAATAATAAGAGAGATTATGTTTAAAACTAGTAAAAAATATTTTATCAACTGTTTCATCTAATTCTATACCCTCTTTTTTCAGCTCTTTGCTCGGTATCATCACTGAAAATAGATATTGTCGTTTGAATCCAAGCGAAAGCTGCAAATCCATATGCCGTTACCATACTAGTTTTACTGGCAGGTTTTGTCATAAAGCCAGTAAAACTAGTATTGAATACTGGATTATGAAAAAGATCATCACGAACAAATGATGCTCCCGCAAGCACAAGGGGACGGTTCTTTTGTGTCATCCCAATGTGATTTATTCACTGACCTTAATTTGAATATAGCATTATTGTTATTAAAAGTCAATAAAAAAGGACGAGAAACAATCTCGTCCTATATTTAATCAGACTTTTTTCTAACAACACCAAAACTAATACCCGTCAATCTGCCGGTTTGCCTGATTGAACCGGGCGATTCGTGAATCGCCCCTAAGATGACGCCATTGGCTTTTTATATGATTTTGCGGGACGGTGAAAGGCACCATCCCCTACAAGTTTACCGTAATTTTTATTCGTGTTTGCAGGGCGTAAGACAACTGCCCGTTGATTTTAACCGTCAATCACAGAACCGTCCCCTGTCTTTTCTCGTCCCCTGTCTTTTCCGCCGTCTAAGGCTGTT
>CAMGDG010000020.1 GCA_946041635.1 uncultured Clostridia bacterium | reverse complement strand
TTATAATAGTATATAATCATAATTACTCATTGTCAATAAAATACTTGTACGGAAAATAATTTTTAATATTAACTGTTCAAAACGGTAAAAGTGTGATATACTCTTATTTCAAACGATTGTGAAAGGGGGAAGAGTCTGTGTTCAAAATTGACCCGAAGGTTTATTCGTCAATGTTTTCACTGCCGTCGGAAATTGCCGACAAGGGCTTGAAATTTGCAAGCGGCGAGCAGTTAAAGGTTATTATCTGCATTTTCAAAAACCCTGAGGCGGATATAGATGAAATTGCGAAAAAGACAAATCTTTCCCTTGATGTAATAAAAGAATGTGCAGAGTATTGGCGTGATGCGGGTATACTCGCTTCCGACGAAGCCACAAAAGCCGTTAATACGGAAAAACAGATTGTTACAAAAGAGGCTGTAAAGCCCGTTTTGCCCGATATTCATTTTGTAAATCCCACACAGTCCGAAATTGAGAAAATACTTAAAAGCAACTGTTCAATGAAGCGCCTTTTCAACGAGGCACAGGAAATTTTGGGCAGAACCTTGGGATATACCATGCAGTGCACAATTTATTCCGTGGTGAATTTTTACGGTATCACTCCCGATGTGGCAAATTGCCTTTTGCATTTCGCAAAGAGTATCGGCTGCACCTCACAGAACGATATTCAGAAAATCGCAAAGTATTGGGCGGAAAACGGAATAACAACAATGTCCCTTGCCGATGATTACATAACGGAAACGGAAAAAGCAATTAAATTTTTCAAAGGACTTGCAGTCCTTACAAATAACAGTGAGGAAACACCTTCCTTTGCCGTTCTTGAAATGATTTCGGAATGGATAAGATGGGGCTATACCGTGGAAACGGCGCAAAAAGCCTTTGAAATTATGAAGGCCGAAAAACAGACAGGCAGGCTGAATTGGAACAATCTTCGCCATATGAACGGTACAATTAAAAATTGGCGGAGTATGGGTATGCTCACCGTTGAGGATATTGAAAAGGGCACTAAAAAATTCGGCGGTAAAAAGCAATCGGTATCGAAGGAAACTTCATTTGATGTGGAGCTTGCCGAAAAAATGGCAACTGAAAGTCCCAAGGATTTCGGCAGTATGAAGAATAAAAAGAGAAAGAGAAGCAGGGGGGCGTAAAAGTGGCGTATTCAAAGGAGATTTACGAAAAGGCGCTCAATATTATAAAGAAAAGACGGCTTGACGCAGAGCGTACGGCGGAGCAGCATAAAAGAGAATTAAGCCTTAAATACCCCGAATTTCAGTTCATTGAAACGGAGCTTGCAAAAACAGGGTATGAGATAATCACGGCTTTTTCTCTGCCCCGAAATGAGGCTGAAAAAAAGCTTTCCAAGGTTCGCAAAAAGAACGGCGAATTGCGTGCAGAACGGCAAAAGCTTTTAAAAGCCTTAAATCTGCCCGAGGATTATTTTGAAGTAAAATACACTTGCCAAAAGTGCGGCGATACGGGCTTTTTTGAGGAGCGTGACGATACGGCAGGCGTTTCTTACGGCACAAAGCTCTGCTCATGTCATATTGAATTGCTCAAAAGGCTTGCCGCCGAGCAGATGTCCCGCTCTACGCCTTTGGAGCTTTGCGGCTTTGAGGATTTTGATTTGTCCTATTATTCAAAATCAAAGAAAGACGGGCAGTCCGATTATAATGTGATGAAAGAAGTTTATAACAGTTGCGTGCAGTATGCTCAAAACTTTGACCTTGATTCAATGAGCCTTTTCTTTTACGGCAGAACGGGGCTGGGAAAAACCCATCTCTCCCTTTCAATCGCCAACGAGGCAATAAAAAAAGGCTACAATGTGATTTACGGCTCTGTGATAAACTTTTTAAACAAAATTGAAAAGGAAAAATTCGGCAGGGCAGAGGATTGCGATACGGAAAACCTGCTGATTGACGCTGATTTGCTGATTTTGGACGATTTGGGCGCCGAGTTTACAACAGCCCTTACAACTTCTGTGCTGTATAACATAATAAACAGCCGAATTTGCAGAGGCGTGCCCACAATAATCAGTTCAAATTTGAGCTTGAAAGAGATAAAAGAACGCTATCCCGAAAGTGTGGCGTCAAGAATAATCGGAACCTTTGCCATTGTAAAATTTGCCGGCGACGATATTCGCCAAAAAATGAGTTCGTAGGGGATGCCGAATGATATTTGTTGTTTACGGCGTATTGATTTTCGTTGCAACCTGTATGGGTGCGTTTGTAGGCTTGGGCGGCGGAGTTATAATAAAGCCTGTGCTGGATGTAATAAATATTCACCCTTTGGAGCAGATAGCTTTCTTTTCCTCTTGTGCTGTTTTTGTTATGTCGGTTACTTCGACTGCAAAACACCTGCGCAGTAAAACGCCTATTGACAAAAAAACAGTATTATTGCTGGCTTTTGGTTCAGTAGCAGGCGGATTTGCAGGAAACCGCATATTTGATTTGTTATTGAAATCAACCAGATTTCCCGATACGGTAAGAGGAATACAGTCCGCAGTATTGGGAGTTCTGTTAATAACCGTAATTGTGTTTGTGAATGTAAGAATAAAACGCTTTAAGCTTAAAAATCCCGTTGCGATGGTAATTGCGGGATGTCTGCTTGGCTTTTTAGCCGCATTTTTGGGAATAGGCGGCGGTCCGATAAATGTTGCTGTATTTACGCTGTTATTCTCCTTAACAATGAAAGATGCGGCGGTTTGTTCCGTTGCCGTAATATTTTTTTCACAGCTCACAAATTTATCGGCGTTTTTTCTCACTTCGCCTGTATTAAGTTACGATTTAAAAATGCTTTTGGTTATTATTCCGTGCGCCGTGCTGGGCGGACTTGTGGGAGCAAGACTAAACCGGGTCTTTTCCGAAAAGGCAATTCGTATAACATTTTCGTTGACGGTTTCGGCAGTAGCGGCATTGTCGATTTATAATTCGGTATCATCGTTTATCAATTGATACAGTATCAGTATATTTCAGCGGGGCTTTAAAGCCCCGCATTTTTATTGCGCTTAAAAAGTTGAAAAATATATGAAAATTAAAGAAAATAAGAGAAATAAAGAGATTTGACTAAACAATACAATAAATTTGACCTTTTTTGACCTTTGACATAAAGGTCAAATGGGATATAATTAAGAATGTAAAAGGTCAAAGAAAGTCAAAGTCAAAGGAGGTAGTCGGAAAAATGAACATAAGCAATATAATTGCCTCTATGATTTCCGATATGCTTGAAGAGGACGGTTGCACCGAAATTCAGCGCAATGAACTTGCGCAAAAGATTGGGTGCGTTCCAAGTCAGATAAACTATGTTATTTCTTCACGCTTTACGCCGGAGCACGGTTATATTGTTGAAAGCCGTCGGGGCGGCGGAGGATATATAAGAATAACAAGAGCTGATTTTGACATAAACTCTTTAAAGATGCATCTTGTGAATTCAATAGGGCAAAGTCTTGAAGAGGGCGTTTGCCGTGCCCACATCAAAAACTTGTATGAGCGTGAAATCATAGATGAAAAAACGGCAAAAATAATGTTGTCGGCGCTGTGCGGCAATGCGTACAGGGACATTCCCAAAGAGTACGGCGACACCGTGAGAGCGTCAATTTTTAAACAAATGATATTGAACATTTTGTAAGGAGTGATATTTATGTTGTGTCAGAACTGCGGAAAATATGAGGCTACAACTCATGTAAAAAGAATAATTAACGGCGAAACAGCCGAGGCTCATCTTTGCACCGACTGTGCAAACGCATTGGGTTACACCGATGTGTTCGGAGGATTTACCAATACTTTCAGCGACCTTTTAGGCTCGTTTTTCGGAGAACCTACGGTAGGAGCGTTAAGCTCAAGAACCGTGCGCTGTGAAAAATGCGGAAGCACCTTTAACGATATTGTAAACAGCGGAAAAATCGGCTGTGCCGATTGTTACAGAACTTTTTATGACAAGCTTTTGCCGTCACTTCAAAGAATTCACGGCAAAACCCGTCACGAGGGCAAAACTCCAAAGGCGGTAAAGGTGGAAACGGACAGTACAGAGAGCAAAATCAGCCGTCTTGAAAAGGAATTGAAGGACGCCGTTGAGCGTCAGGATTTTGAAAAAGCGGCCCGTATCCGTGACGAAATAAAGGCTATCAAGGAGGGCGGCAAAAATGAGTAAGTGGTATTTAGGCGTGGGGGAGCAAAGCGACATTGTTGTAAGCACCAGAGTGCGCCTTGCAAGAAATATAGCAGATTATCCCTTCCCGGCAAAGCTTAATACAAAAAGCCGCACGGAGCTTAACAATCTTATAAAAGAAGCGGTTGAAAAGGACAATCCGTTCAATCTGCGCTTTATCGAGATGAAAACTCTTGCCCGCTTTGAGGCGGCGTCAATGGCGGAACGCCATATAATCAGCCCCGAGTTTGCCTCGGATGCCGATGGCAGAGCCTTAATGCTTTCTCCCGAGGAGGATATAAGCATTATGCTCAACGAGGAGGATCATATCAGGGTTCAGGTTATGAAATCGGGCTTTGCCCTTGACGAGGCATATGAAATTGCCGACCGTATTGACGATTCCCTTAACGAAAAATTCGATTTCGCCTTTGACAGCCGCATAGGCTATCTTACTCAGTGCCCCACCAATTTGGGAACAGGTATGAGAGCCTCCGTAATGCTTCATTTACCCGCACTGACAATGAGCGGACAAATTCACAGGCTTATAAACACCGTTTCAAAACTGGGACTGACTTTCAGGGGAGCTTTCGGCGAGGGAACGAGCGCAACAGGGGATATGTATCAGTTAAGCAATCAGATAACCTTGGGCATATCCGAGGAATATGCAATTAAAAATCTTAAAGCAATAACCTTGCAGCTTTGCGCACAGGAGCGTGCCGCAAGAGAGGAGCTTTTGCAGGATGCAGATACCGAGGACAGAATTTTCCGTGCATACGGAATACTGAAATGGGCAAGACTTTTAAGCACAAAAGAGCTTATGGAAAATCTTTCACTTGTCCGTTTCGGCTCCGTAGCGGGGAAAATAAATGTACCCATTGAAACCGTGAACGAGCTGATGATCTCAATGCAGCCTGCCACCATAAATGTAATGGCGGGCAAGCGGCTTGAAGAGCGTGAACGGGATATGATAAGAGCAAAAACAGTAAGAGAAAAATTAGGTTAATTAAGCGGAAAACTCCGCAAAGATTGAGGTGATTTTTATGTATAACTTTACCGGATTTACAGAAAAAGCAAACAACGCATTGAATAAAGCCGTGGAAACAGCCGAGGATTTAGGGCATACCTATATCGGCAGCGAGCATATCCTTTTAGGACTGCTTGACAGTACGGAGTCCGTTGCAGGCAAACTTTTAAAGGATAAGGGCATCACCTATAAAAAGGTTTACGATATGATTCGTGAAAGCGTTGGCGCAGGAATACCCACAGAACTTCAGTCCTCGGATTTTACACCCAGAAGCAAGCATATCATTGAGGGAGCGCTTATGCTTTCAAGCTCTATGCGCCAAAGCCTTGCGGGAACAGAGCATCTGCTCATTTCCATTTGCCGTGAGGGCACAGGCTATGCCTGCGAACTGCTCAACCATTGCGGCGTAAGTCCGCAAACGCTGTTAAAGGAGCTTGCAAGCGCCGTTACAGGAGGAAAATCGGCACAGTCCAAGCAGTCAAAGGAAACGGACGGGGACAGCACACTTGCTAAATTTTCCCGTGACCTTACAGCATTGGCAAAGGAAAATAAAATTGACCCCGTTATCGGCAGAGAAAACGAAATTCAGCGTGTTATTCAGATTTTGAGCCGCCGCACAAAGAACAACCCGTGCTTAATCGGTGAGCCCGGCGTAGGTAAAACCGCCATTGCCGAGGGCTTGGCATTGAGAATTGCAAACGGACAGGTGCCCGAGCTTCTTGCCGATAAGCGTATAGTGTCCCTTGACTTGACGGGTATGGTTGCAGGCACAAAATACCGCGGCGATTTTGAGGACAGAATTAAAAATGTTATTGACGAGGTTAAAAACTCAAACGACATTATCCTGTTCATTGATGAGGTGCATACTCTTATCGGCACAGGCAGTGCCGAGGGAGCAGTTGATGCGGCAAATATCTTAAAACCCTCATTGGCGAGAGGCGAGCTTCAGGTAATCGGTGCCACAACAATCGACGAATACCGCAAAAATATTGAGAAGGATGCGGCTCTTGAACGCCGTTTCCAGCCCGTGACGGTGGGCGAGCCCTCGGTTGAGGACTCCATCGAAATTTTGAAGGGCATCAGGGATAAGTATGAGGCTCACCATAAGGTTAAAATTACCGATGAAGCAATCAAAAGTGCCGTTGAACTTTCCACAAGATATATAGGCGACAGATTTTTGCCCGACAAGGCAATCGACCTTGTGGACGAGGCGGCGTCAAGAGTAAGGCTGAAATCCTTTACTGCACCGCCCGAAATTAAAGAAATGGAGCAAAGACTTCAAAACATTTCGGCGGAAAAAGAGATTGCCGTAAATCAGCAGGATTTTGAGCGTGCCGCCGCTTTGCGTGATGAGGAAAAGGACTTACAGCAAAAGTACAATTCCGAAAAGGCAAAATGGCAGTCAGCGGACAGTAACCGTGATTTGCAGGTAACGGAAAAGGAAATTGCAGAAATTGTTTCAGGCTGGACGGGTATTCCCGTAGCACAAATGACTGAGCAGGAAAGCGAAAGACTTCTCCATATGGAAGAAGAACTTCACAGGCGCATTGTGGGTCAGGATAAGGCTGTATCTGCCGTGTCCCGTGCAATCCGCCGCGGCAGAGCGGGGCTTAAAGACCCCAAAAGACCTATCGGCTCATTTATTTTCTGCGGCCCTACGGGCGTAGGTAAAACAGAGCTTACAAAGGCGCTGGCGTCTGCAATGTTCGGCGATGAAAACGCTATGATAAGGCTGGATATGTCCGAGTTTATGGAAAAGCATACGGTTTCAAAGCTTATCGGCTCACCGCCCGGATATGTAGGCTTTGACGAGGGCGGTCAGCTTACGGAAAAGGTACGCAGAAAGCCATATTCCGTAATACTTTTCGATGAAATCGAAAAAGCGCATCCCGATGTTTTCAATATGCTTCTGCAAATTCTTGACGACGGTATTCTCACCGATTCTCAGGGCAGACGGGTTGATTTTAAGAACTGCGTCATTATTATGACCTCAAATGTGGGCGCAAGGCTTATAAATGAGGAACGCACAGCCTTTGGATTTACCGACGGTGAAAATAAGGACCGTTCCGATGAGAAAATCAAAGAAGCGGTAATGGGCGAGCTTAAAAACACCTTCCGCCCCGAGTTTTTAAACCGTGTGGACGATATAATCGTGTTCAACCGCCTTACCGAAGAGGATATTAAAAATATCGCCAAAAATCTGTTGAAAGGCCTTGAAAACCGTCTTGCTTCAATCGAAGTCACAATGAGCTTTGATAACAGCGTAACGGATTTTGTAGCAAAGGCAGGCTTTGATAAGGTTTACGGCGCAAGACCGTTAAAGCGCACTATTCAAACGAAAATAGAGGATGTTCTCTCCGAGAAAATTCTTGAAAAAGAAATCGAAAAAGGCAAGAGCTATACCTGCTCCTGCGATGAGAACGGAAATCTCACATTCGCATAAAATATTTTTGAACCGTGCAGAGGACAAATGACCGTTCCCTGCACGGTTTTGTAGTAGGGGCGATTCACTTGTCGCCCGTAAAATCAAACACAAACCAATTCCGCTCCCTCTTTGAGGGAGCTGTCATTTTGAAAAAATGAGTGAGGGAGTTTTCGTATAACGGTAAAATTTATGGGCGGGCACAGAGACCCGCCCCTACAATACCGCTGTTGGGTTACATATAATCTCACGGGACGGTGTGGGCACCGTCCCCTACAAACAACCTCAAAATCACATACACTTCATCACATTTTCAAAGACACTTCAATAAAAATCACAAAATTACAATTTACCACTTGCGCAAACAAAGAAAGAGTGTTAAAATATACCTTGCTTGGGGGCGTAGCTCAGTTGGTAGAGCGTTCGGTTCGCATCCGAAAGGTCAAGAGTTCGACTCTCTCCGTCTCCACCACGGAAGCCTGTTGTTTGGACAGGCTTCTGTTTTTTTGTATATTGAAATTGATTGGAGAGTCGAACTCAATCGTCCATGTGCGACGGTTCGCCGTAGGCGGAGGAGCACGGACATATAATTAGGATATTTGCGAAGCAAATGAAAAAGGCTTGCCTTTTTCGACTCTCTCCGTCTCCACCATGAAAACACCCTCATTGTGATACAATGAGGGTGTTTTCAATGATATCCGTTCCTCTCGGAACGGGTGATATATCTTCGATATGATACCCACTTTCGGTGGATGATAGATATATGCCTTCGGCATATGAAGGAACGGATATTATACCATGCTTGCGTAGCAAGTATATCATACGGCAATGCCGTATATCATATCGCACCAGCGATATATCATTTGAAATCGTTAAAATACAGGTTATCGTTAAATTACAACCATAATCGTTGATTTACAAGGGTAATCGTGGAATTACAGAAGAAAATATGCTATATTATAGATAAAGAGGTGATATTATGAGGTTTAACACCCACAACAGAACACCAAAAATCGAAACTAAGAAGTCTGTTAAGATTATACTTACGATCAGTTTTGGTTTGATAATTTCATTATTTCTTTTTATGGCCATCATATGTTCCTTGTATATAGAAAGCGTTATGCCTGCCGTTGTGATACTTACTCCTGTATTGGTGCTTGCAATACTAATTGCAATATCACAAAAAGACATGTATAAAGCTTTTGTTGAAATCGTTGACGATGTGGTTTCTATTACAGATTACTATTTCGGTGTCAAAAAAGAAAAAACGTTTTCGATGTGCGAAATTGAAACCGCAGAAATTCTGATTGGTTATTCAATTCGAGTGCGCGGCTACCGATACAGTAATGCTGGCTGTACTTACATTGTTTTTAGAGGCAATGGCGGTAAATATATGTTTAAGGTTATATGTGTTCCCGAAACAAAGGAGTTTTTCGGCAAATATCTTAATTGACCGCAATTGTTTGCACCCCTCTAAACCCAATTTGCACCCATTTGACAAGAAAATGCACCCCCTAAAATGACTTTGCACACCCTAACCTCAAAATGGGGTGCATTTGTATCAAAATTAGGGTTAGTCTTCACGGAAGCCTGTTGTTTGGACAGGCTTCTGTTTTTTGTATATGGAATTCATTGGAGAGTCGAACTCAATCGTCCATGTGCGACGGTTCGCCGCAGGCGGAGGAGCACGGACATATAATAGGATATTTGCGAAGCAAATGAAAAAGGCTTGCCTTTTTCGACTCTCTCCGTCTCCACCATGAAAACACCCTCATTGTGATACAATGAGGGTGTTTTCAATGATATCCGTTCCTCTCGGAACGGGTGATATATCTTCGATATGATACCCACCTTCGGTGGATGATATATGCCTTCGGCATATGAAATAGCTTACGCTATGAAATATTTGCGTAGCAATATTTCATTAACAGTGTTTCAATAACCCTGTTTACATAAAATTAACATTTTTCTGTTAAACTCGGTAATACTATTTGCAACAGATTGCAGGAGGTAAAGTATGAAAGCTGAAGATTTAATGCGTGAAGCGCAGGAATATTCGGATAAAATTACAGAATACAGGCGAACACTTCATAAAAATGCCGAAACAGGCTTCGATTTGAAAAATACAGTTGCCTTTGTAAAAGAGGAGCTTGAAAAAATAGGGCTTGAACCCCGGGACTGTGGAAAATCGGGAGTTGTAGCCTTGATTGAGGGCAAAAAAACAGGAAAAGTCTTTCTTCTCCGCGCCGATATGGACGCTCTCCCCGTTAAAGAGGAGGCAGATGTGGATTTTAAGTCGGAAAACGGCAAAATGCACGCCTGCGGTCACGATACGCACACATCCATGCTTTTAGGCGCCGCAGCTCTGTTAAAAGCCCATCAGGAGGAACTTGAGGGCACAGTTAAGCTTATGTTCCAGCCTGCCGAGGAGCTTTTAGAGGGTGCAAAGGATATGGTGGAGGGCGGAGTGCTTGAAAATCCCCATGTTGATGCGGCGCTGATGATTCACATAATGGCAGGAATGCCATTTGACACAGGAACGGTTATTGTTTCCGCACCCGGTGTGAGCGCACCTGCGGCGGATTACTTCCAAATAGAAATACAGGGCAAGGGATGCCACGGCTCCATGCCGAATACGGGGGCCGACCCCATAACGGCGGCGGCGCATATACTTGTAGGATTGCAATCAATTCAGGCAAGGGAAATCGGTATGAACGACCGTGCGGCGTTGACGGTCGGAAAAATTCAGGCAGGCTCCGCCGCAAATGTAATACCCGATACGGTGACTATGGCAGGAACACTTCGTGCTTTCCATGAGGAAACGAGGGAATTTATTAAAAAAAGATTAGTTGAGATTTCAACGGGGACTGCAAAAACCTTCCGCACAAAAGCAGAGGTAACCTTTACAAGCGGTTGCCCTACTTTGGTTAACGATAAAGACTTGTCCGTCAGCGTCAGCGGATATATGAAAGAGCTTTTGGGAGATACAAAAGCCTTTTCCGTAGCCGAGCTTAATGAAAGGGGAGGCGGCAGTGCGTCGAAAACCTCGGGTTCGGAGGATTTTGCCTATGTCAGCCACCGAGTTCCGTCGCTTATGCTGGCTCTGGCAGGAGGAAAGCCGGAGGACGGATACAGTTATCCGCAGCATCATCCAATGGTAAAATTCGACGAAAACGCCCTTCCTGTCGGCAGTGCGGTTTATGCGTATGCGGCGTTCAGATGGCTTGAAGAGCACAAATAAGTGATTATAATGAAAAACAGTCTGTAAGGTGTGCACATTACAGACTGCTTTTTTGCATATTAAGAGTTGTTATTTTATTGTACCGTCGGGATTGAAAACGGGGAGCTTTTCAAGGAAAATCAAATCGTCTCTGTCAGCGGCTCCGCCCTCGGCAAGAACGCACATCCTGCCGCATACAATTCCCCCTGCCTCGTTGACAAGCTTTTCAACTGCGGCGATTGACTCGCCTGTTGTAACAACATCGTCAACAATTAGAATTTTTTTGCCTCTCATAAGTTCTGCGTCGGCAACATCAAGATAAAGCTTTTGTTCGCCCTCTGTGGTAATGGATTTAACGGTAGTTTCAAAAACGCCCGTCATATAAAGCTTGGGCTTTTTTCTTGCAACAAAATATTTGCGGTTGCCGTCCAGCCGTGCCATTTCGTGAGCCAAGGGAATACCCTTTGCCTCGGCGGTAATAACATAATCATACTCGGGAGCTTTTTTAAGCATATGCTCGGCGCAAGCGGTGGTAAGCTCGGGGTCACCGAAAACTATAAACGCACCTATGTAAAGCTCGTCCGTTACCCTGCAAAGGGGAAGCTTTCTTTGAAGCCCCGCAACATTAAGCGTATAAAACATATCAATCACCTTTCACATAAAAATAATCAGCGGCGGAGAGCCCGCCGCTGAATTTGAGATTTCAGTTAGCCAGTGCACGGGACAGCCATATTTCGGCAATGTCCATAGCGGCATAAAGACCTTTTTTCTCGCTTGTTTTTACAATTCTCTCACGGGGGCTGACATCAGGGTCAGTATTAAGCAGCTGTACGGAAACCTTTGACGCAACTTCAACATCGCCAACGGGCTTAGTTGCGGTAATCTGCATCATAATAACATAATTTTCAGACGGATCGCCGTAATAAAGAGTGTTTCCGTTTCTTACCAGAGGCTTGCCCTTATATGTGAGAAATTTGTCATTTTTAGATGGCATATTCAACACCTCTTTGTCTTATTTTGATTTAGACGCTTTGAGATATTCTTTTACAAGGTCCTGCAAAAGCTCATCTCTGTCAAGGCGGCGGATAAGACTTCTCGCGTTATTGTGCGTTGTGATATAAGTGGGGTCTTCGGAAAGAATGTAGCCCACAATCTGGTTAATGGGATTATACCCCTTTTCCACCAACGCGTCATAAACAGAAACAAGTATCTGACGGGTTGTTTCCTCACGGTCGCCCTTTAATGAGAACTGAATTGTCTTGTTGGGATCAAGCATTTCGCCACCTCCTGTTACTAATCAAAACTATTATACACTGTTTTCCTCAAAAAAACAATAGTAAAGTTTACTGTTTAAGAGGTATATTTTCCTTTGCAAGAGAAGCGATGATTTCGTCCGCAACCGCCATAACTTCTTCACGGGTAAGAGTTTTTTCTGGGTGAGAGAAGGTTAAGCGGGTTGTTATGGATTTCATATCGCCGTCACGGTAGGTATCGACAACCTCAACCTTTTGAATAAGGGGACAGTTTGTATCTGCAATCGCCTTGCCTATGGGAGCAAAGGTTTCCGATACAAAGGAGAGGTCAACCTCAATTTCGGGGAAACGAGAGGGCTCATTGTAGTGAATACCGGCGTCCTCAATTTTTGCAAATGCCTGAACATCAATTTCGGCAAACACAATAGCCGCTTTCTTGTCGATTTTCTTTGAAACGGAGGGGTGAACTATACCGATTTCACCTAAATCCATACCGTTACAGCTTATTGAATTCAAGTTTCTCGGATGCTCATATGAATGAGATGCTTCCAAAGGCTTGAAATCAAGCTTCTGATGCTTTATATCATCGGCACAAACGCAAAGCATTGTGCAAAGCTCAAAGTAAAGCTTTTCAAGAGATTTTGTCTTGCTGAAAAGGGTAATGCAAAGCTTTTTGTGCTCGTCGCAAAGCTTATCACCGTTTGTTCCGTTAACGGTTCTGCCTATCTCAAATACGCCGAAATCGGGGGCGTAAGATGTGTTTGTGCGAACCTGACAGAGCTGTGTAGGCACAATAGAACGGCGGATTGTTTCAATATTGGGGTTTGTGGCGTTGATAAGTTTTATGTTATCCTCAATTTCAATACCGAGCGCCTTGTATTCATCGTAATATTGCCATACATATGAATGAAGCTCATGAAGTGAGAAACGCTTAACAAGAATATCCTTAATTCTGTCCTCAACCGTCTTTTCAACATCGGCACGGACAGGGTAGAGGGGAGCACAGGCTGTGTGAACATCAAAATTGTCGTAGCCGTAAATTCTTGTAATTTCCTCAACAATGTCCGCCTTTATGGTAACATCCTTTGTGGCACGCCAGCTTGGAACGGTTACGGAGAACTTATCCCCACTTTTGCCTACTGTGAAACCAAGTGAATTTAATGTGTTTTCAATGGTATCACAATCAATATCAATTCCTGTGTACTTATCAATAAATGCCTTGTCAAAATCAAGGGTTACGGTGTCGTAACGGCGGGCGTATTCATCGGTAAGGGCAGAAACAACACGGGCATCTTTATCTGTGTCCTGCATAAGCTTAACAAATCTGCCGATGGCGGGAACAGTCATTTCCGGGTCAAGGCACTTTTCGTAACGCATAGAAGCGTCGGTTCTGTGGGAAAGACGAACCGTTGATTTTCTTACGGACGCCGCATCAAATGTTGCGCTTTCAAGGGTAAGAGTAGTTGTATCTTCAACTATTTCCGAGTCAAGACCGCCCATAATACCCGCAATGGCAACCGGTGTGTCGCCGTTGCAAATCATAAGAGTGTTTTCGTCAATATTGCGGTCAACACCGTCTAATGTGGTAAATGTAAAGGGCTTTGGAAAACGCTTAATGCGTATTTTTTCCACCTTGCGGCTGTCAAAAGCGTGCATGGGCTGACCCATTTCAAGCATAAGGTAGTTAGTAAGGTCGGCAAGGAAGTTGATAGCACGCATACCGCAGTAGTAAAGGCGGATACGCATATTCACGGGGCTTACGGTTGTGTGGATATTTTCCACCTGCAAGCAGGAATAACGCTGACAGAGGGGGTCCTCAATCTTCATATCAACTTTCGGCAGATTGTCGTACTGACTTAAATCTACCGCATCGAGAGGCTTCAACTCCCTGCCTGCCAAAGCGGCAAATTCACGGGCAATACCGTAATGTCCCCAAAGGTCGGGGCGGTTTGTAAGTGATTTATTATCAACCTCAAAAATAATATCGTCAATACGGTAAATTTCTTTAAGGTCGGTGCCGTTTTTTACATCATCCGTAATATCCATAATGCCCGAATTATCGTCGCTTATACCGATTTCCTTTTCGGAACAGCACATACCGTTGGACATATACCCTGCAAGGGGACGGGGAGAGATCTCTATATCGCCTATCTTTGCGCCAACCTTGGCAAAGGCGGTTTTCATACCAACGCGCACATTGGGAGCGCCGCACACAACATCAACAAGGTCGCTTTCGCCTATATCAACCTTTAAAAGGTGGAGCTTTTCACTCTTCGGGTGATTTTCAACGGATTTAATCTCCGCAACCACAATTCCGCTCAAATCCGAACCCTTGAAAAAAATCTCATTTTCAACCTCGGCGGTGGAAAGTGAAAAACGGTGAATTAAATCCACCTTGTCAAGACCTGTAAGGTCAACAAAATCTGAAATCCAGTTCATTGATAAAAACATTTTTTGCTCCTCCTTTCTTATTCGTCATCGGTAAACTGTGAAAGACTTTTAAGGCTTCCGCTGTTCAAGTCACGAATATCCTTAACGCCGTATTTCATCATAGCAAGTCTTGTAAGACCTAATCCAAAAGCAAAGCCCGTGTATTCCTCGGGGTCAATTCCTCCGGCTTTTAATACTTCGGGGTGAATCATACCGCAGGGGCAAAGCTCAAGCCAGCCGCTGTGCTTGCAGGAGGGACAACCCTCGCCGCCGCAGATAAGACAGCTTATATCAAGCTCAAAGCCCGGCTCAACAAAGGGGAAAAATCCGGGACGCAGACGCACCTTGATGTCCTTTTGGAAAACCTCGGAAAGCATTGTTTTCATAAAGTAGATAAGATTTGAAATGGAGATGTTCTTATCCACCATAACGCCCTCCATCTGGAAAAAGGTGTTTTCATGGCATGCGTCGGTCGCCTCGTTTCTGAAACAGCGGCCCGGGAAAATTGCCTTTATGGGCACGCCGTCGTTTATAAGGGCGTCCTTATACTTTTTGTATATTGCATTTTGCGCCGCAGAGGTCTGCGATTTTAAAAGCTGACCGTTTTCGAGATAATATGTGTCCTGCATATCACGGGCAGGGTGGTCTTTCGGAATATTGAGGGACTCAAAGCACTCATAGTCCGTAACAACCTCGCTGTAATCCTCAACGGTAAAGCCCATTGATTTGAATATTGTTTCGCACTGACGCTGAACCAAAGTAATGGGATGATATGAACCTCGGCTCAGGTCGGCGGGAACTGTAATATCGAAAAGCGGTACGGAGTTTATCTCCCGTTTCATTTCGAGTTCCTTTAATTCTTGTGCCTTTTCCTGAATTTTCTCTTCAATAAAGACTCTTACCTCGTTTGCCATTTGCCCCATAACAGGTCTTTCCTCGGCGGAGAGAGAGCCCATCATTTTAAGTATAGAGGTAAGCTCACCCTTTTTGCCGAGAACGGCAATTCTGAAATTTTCAAGCTGATTCGGGTCTGTAAATGCTGCCAGCTCTGCCTCCGCTTTTTTGCGGATAGCTTCAAGCTTTTCTTTCATATAATCAATCCTTTCAATTTGGTATATTAAATACAACTATGCGTAGGGCGGAGGCTCGCTGCTGCCGTAAAAAAATCGTCCCTTGCACAATACAAGGGACGAAGTAAAATCTCCGCGGTACCACCCAAATTTTTGCCTTGAAGCAAACACTCCTGTGCTCTGTAACGGAAGCCTGCCGTTATTGCCTACTGCTGTTTCAGCAATACCGCTCCGAAGTGAAATTCAGCAGTTTTTTGGTTTGCCGTGCTTTCAGCCCGTGACACAGCTCTCTGTAAAACCGTTTATAAAACAGCCTACTGTCTTCATCAACGCGTTTTCATTATCGGGGAATAGTATATCAAAAGATTTTGTTTAAGTCAAGAAATTTTTAGTCCTCTTCGCGGCGGCGTTTAATGATAACAGCCGTCATATAAATCATAACAATCATTACAACGCATACAGCCGCGGCAGATGTGTAGAAAGCAATACGGCCTGCACTTGATGTTCCCGAAATGCCGCTTATATCGCCGCCGTTTCCGCCGCCCTGACCGTCGGAAATTACATTGTCACCTGTTGTGCCGTCAATTACAGTACCGTCGGGCAGTGTAACAACCTTTGAAATTGCGAATTGGTCAATTCTCGTTTCTGTGCCGTTCTCCACGCTGTATGAATCAAAATAGAGGTTTCCGCCGTCTATCTGAATGTATGAATATGTGGGAATATATATTGAAATAATCTTTTCGGCGGTGGGGAAAAGCTTATCGGTTTCCTCCTGAGGCTTGGGCTCATAATGCTTAACTCCTGCCGTTCCGTTTATGGAATAAACCGTTCCCTCGGGCTTGATTTTTGATGTGTATTCAAGACCGTTGTATTTAAGAGTCTGCTTTTCCGAAGCAACAACCTCGTTATTGTTCATAGCGTCGGTACGCATATAAACATGGTCATGACCTTGGAATACCATATCAATATCGAGCTCAGGCATAAGCACCGAAAGCTGTTCACGGAGGGCTATAACATCATCGTCGTCAAAGTGAGAGCCGTTTGAATATGGTGCCTTGTGAAGAGCCACGAATTTCCACGGCTGTTTTGATGCGTTCATATCGGCTTTCAGCCATTCAAGCTGTTCCGTTGAGAGCGTACCGTCCTCGTTAAGGTCGTTTGTATTGAGGAGCGCAAAGTGAGCCGTGTTGTAATCGAAAGAGTAATAAACACCCGTTGTTGTATCCTGTTCGGGAAGATTTGTTAAGAGGTAATTATCAACGATGGCGTTTTCTGCTTTTGCCTCGTGATTTCCCGCAGCCTCCATAAGCGCCGTGTCTATAAGATTATCGGAGGCGGAGTTGAACATACGCTGCCAATGCTTAAAATCGCCGCCGTGGTCAACCATATCTCCCGTTGAGAGTATAAAATCGGACTCGCCGTGATTTGCAAAAGCCGTGTCAACAGTCATCGCCCAGTTGTTGTTATATTGCTTTTCGGTGACGGACTGGGGGTCTGTCATATGGAAAAAGCTGAAAGCGTTTGAATTATCGGCAGTTTCAATAACGCCCACATCGCTCCACCAGTTGCGTGACGCATCACCTACACGGTAGCAGTATTTTTTACCTGCTTCAAGCCCCGTGATTTTAACTGTGTGACGGTTTATGTAAATATCGTGATAAAGAATACCTAAAAATCCTAAATCAACGGAGGCATAAGAGCGTGTAACCTCTTTTTCACAGTTTGTGCTTATATTTGCATTAACTGTTGTACCTCTTGAAAAATCGGGATTTTCCGAATAGGGGACAATCTGAACATCCGTGCGTGTTACGCTGTATTTTGTGAAATAGCTGATATTTCTTGTTGTTTTTGTGTCAGCGCCGAAAGTTACCGCAATGTTAGAAGGTTTGCGAAGATTATAAGCCGTTGCCGTTACGGGAACTCTGCCGTTATAAACAACGGTGCCGTTAAGGTCTGCTTTTTCGGCGGGAGTTTCATCATAAGTGAAATCCTTCATAATTCTGTAAAACTCTCCGTCAATTATATCATACTGACTTTGAGTAAGATATTCGCTGAGAGCCGAATATACAACATCGCTGAGTTTTTCGCCGCCTAAAAGCCCTGTCATAAGCAAAACGGAAATAACATCGCCTGCGCCGAGCCCCGTAAAGCCGTCTGCACCAACAATGCCCGTTATGGCATCGACAAGTGCCTGGAAGATTTCGGGATTTGAACCGTTAATGCCAAGTGAAAGCGGGTCAATTCTTATGTTTTTAAGAATTTCGCCTTGAAGAAGGTCGTCAAGTATAACGGTAAGAAGCGTATTTACAAGAGTTTCCGCATTTTCACCGTTGTCAAAGCGTTTAAGGGCGCTTTGCAAGAACCTGTCGTCATGGGGATATTCGTCGTTTGTATAGTGATATGCAAGAACTGTGGAAGCAAGGTCGCCAACGGTTCCCTTTTCGCCGCTGCTTTCAAATCCGAGAGTGTCGGCAAACTTTGTGCAGGGATAGTCGGAAATTTCCACATTGAGTATCTTATCGAGCATGGGCTCAATTACCGTGAGCGTGTATTCGGGGTTCTGAATGTATGTTCTGTCAAGCTGATTGCAAAGCGTTAAGAGAACAGCTTTGAGAGCCGAGGAGGAAATACCGCCCAAAAGCTCGCTGTTTGTAGCCTCTTTGAGTGCGGCGTCAAGATCTATGGCATTGTTGAGGTAATTGAAAAGACCGCCTGCGTTTTCAATATCCTTGCCTATTCCGTAACGAAGCTCAAATTCAAGCTTGTTCATAACAAAGCTTTTAATTCCGCCCTCGCCGAAATTAAGACCGAAGGATTGAAGCTTGAAAGGTCTTGCCTGAGGCACGCCGTTAATCTCAACCTGCATTACCTCGTCAATATCGTGAGTTTTATAGTCAAGGATAATTTTACCGCTTGCTTCCGTTTCAAGAGATACTGTTCTGAACTGATTGGGATAGCTTAAAAGTGTAGATGTAACAATATCGGTAATTGTTTCGCCGTTGTCGCTGACATAGCTTGCCACATCCTGCATATGAACATGGCCTGTAAATACATAGTGCATACCTGCGTCTGCAAGCGTGTCGGCACATTTTTCCCACTCTTTCATAACAAAAGCCTCAAAAAGGTCCTCTTCACAGTCAAAGTGGGGAACCATGTTGAAGTGGGTGAGTCCTATGGGCGTGCGGCCGTCTGCGATTGCCTTTTCGGTTTCAGCCTTTACCCATGCGAGAAGTTCGGGGGACATACTTCCCGCCGTTTCGTGCTCGTCTGTACCGTTGTCGGTGTTGTCGGCGCTGTATCTGCCGCCGTCAATGGCAATAAGCCTGTAACCGTCGCCTAAGTTTGCCGTATATGAGAGTCCGCCCTCATATTCGCCGGCTGCCGGTTCATATCTTGAAAGAGCCTCATCATATCCGAACTCATTATATATGCTTTCAAATTCCTCGGGAGTGCAGGGAGTATCGTCAACCCACTCTGTACCGTTGAATTTTGCGGCACTGCCGTTGTTTACATCGTGGTTGCCGTTTATGAGATAAACGGGAATACCTGTTTCCTGCTCAAACCTTCTTAATCTGGCGGCAAGCTCAATATGACCTGCCTTTTCACCGTTTTTCGTAAGGTCACCGGGAATAAGCACGAACTCTATCTCGCCTCTGTCCGCCATCTCTTTAAATGAGGCAAGAGCACATTCCAATACGCTCTGCGCAAGGTATGATGTGGAGTTATCCAGCTTGCAAACCTCAATAAACTTGTTTATGTCCGGACCCATACTGTTTCTTGCGAAATAGTGAAGGTCGCTCATTACGCCGAAGTTAACCTCTGCGGGAGCGGCGGCAAGTGCGGTAAAGGGAATACTTACCGCTATTACCGCAACGGCGATAATGAAGCATAAAAGTTTTTTGAATATACCTTTTTTATTCATTTTCAATCCTCCAATGTAAAAATTTTACATATAGGAAAAGTATAACATATAAAAAAAGAAAATGCCACAACTTTTTGCGGCATTTTCCGATAATAGACATTGATTCAGTTTTTGTTCATAATATCCGAAACAACCTGACCGTCCTGAATTCTTATAACGCGCTGTGCTTCAAGGGCAATATCGTTGTCATGAGTGATAAGAATAATCGTTCTGCCCTCGTTATGGAGCTCGTGAAGGATTTTCATAACCTCAACTCCCGAATGGCTGTCAAGGTTACCCGTAGGCTCGTCTGCAAGGATGATAGGGGGACGGGCGGCAACCGCACGGGCAATGGCTACACGCTGTTGCTGACCGCCTGACATCTGCTTGGGCAAATGGTCAAGACGGTGGGAAAGCCCCACTCTTTCCAACGCCTCAACGGATATTTTTCTGCGTTCCTCTTTCTTCATACCTCTGTAAACAAGGGGTAATTCAACATTACCTACGGCTGTAAGGCTGGGAATAAGATTAAAGCCCTGAAAAATAAAGCCGATCTGCTTGTTGCGGATTTCCGAAAGCTCGTCGTCGGTCATGTGGGATACATTTTCGCCGTCAAGCATATATGTTCCGCTTGTGGGCACATCAAGAAGCCCCAGCATATTCATAAGCGTGGACTTTCCCGAGCCGGACTGACCGACAATGGCGATAAATTCCCCTCGCTCAACAGTCAGGGAAACTCCGTCAAGGGCACGAACCTCGTTTTCGCCGGGATTGTAAATCTTGTAAATATCCTTAATTTCAATAAGACTCAAAGTAAACACCGCCGTAATATTTATATTTGTATTTTACCCCACCGAAAAATGTAAGTCAATGTATAAATTGTTAACATTTTACATTGATTTTATGTATTCATAAATATATAAAACTGAACTAACTGATATTTTGTAGGGGACGGTGCCTTTCACCGTCCCGCAAAATCTCACAAAACCAATTCCAACCGGGTAGGGCGGGGGCTTGCCCCCGCCTGTCTCTTATACACATCTGACGCTGCCGACGAAGGCGTAGGTGTAGGGGTCGG
>CAMGDG010000019.1 GCA_946041635.1 uncultured Clostridia bacterium | reverse complement strand
GGAAAGTCCTTTACCCGTAAGAACACCCGAAAAGCCGTTCTGAATTCTCTTGTACTGACCGAACATATAACCGATTTCACGGGCGCCTACGCCTATGTCGCCTGCGGGAATATCAGTATCCGCACCGATGTGCTTTGAAAGCTCTGTCATAAAGCTCTGGCAAAAACGCATAACCTCAACATCGGATTTACCCTTAGGGTCAAAGTCCGAGCCGCCTTTTGCGCCGCCGATGGGAAGTCCCGTAAGTGAATTTTTGAAAATCTGCTCAAAGCCCAAGAATTTGATAATTCCCTCGTAAACAGACGGGTGGAAACGAAGTCCGCCCTTATAAGGTCCTATGGCGGAGTTGAACTGAATACGGAAGCCACGGTTAATCTGAACCTTGCCGTTATCGTCAAGCCACGGAACACGGAATTTAATAATTCTTTCAGGCTCTACAAGGCTTGCCATTACGCCCTTTTCGATAAACTCGGGGTGCTTATCAATTACGGGCTCCAAGGATTCAAGAACTTCCTCAACTGCCTGCAAGAACTCCGGCTCATTGGGATTACGCTTTTTGACCGTTTCAACAAGGTCAATAAGATACTGATTTTTCATTTTTACACACTACCTCGCTAAATTGAAAAATTACAAGCCGAATTATATCATATCGGTAAAAGCAGGTCAACTGTTTTGGGATTATTTTTTATAAAATTGCAAAATTATAAGAAATTACTGAATTTTTTTGTAAAAAACGCCATAAAATGAATGACCGTTCACCCAAAACTTGCATTTTTAGCAAATTCATGATTGCACATTAAACATATTTCTAAGCTCCTCAATAGCCTTTTTCTCGATTCTTGACACATATGAACGGGATATTTTTAACTTTTGCGCTATTTCACGCTGAGTCATAGGTTCGGTATCGTAAAGACCGTAACGCATAATCAGTATTTCACGGTGCCTCGGCTCTTTGATTTTGTCGAGATATGAATAAAGCTGTTCAGTTTTCAATTTTAAATCCACATCGTCAAATACTGTTTCGTTGCTGAAAATAATATCGGTAAAGGTGAGCGGATTACCCTCGCTGTCAATATCAATCGGCTCGTTCATTGATATTTCAAGTGAACTTTTTTTCTTCGAGCGAAAGTGCATCAGTATTTCATTTTCAATACATTTTGAAGCATATGTTGCAAGCTTTGTACCTTTTGAATAGTCAAAGGTATTTATTCCTTTTATAAGGCCTATTGTACCTATTGATATTATGTCCTCCTGGTCGGAATAATTTGCATAATATTTTTTTACTATATGGGCAACAAGGCGCATATTGTGATTTACAAGGCGGTTTCGTGCCTCTATATCTCCGTCACGGTGATATTTTATAAGCTCTTCCTTTTCCTCCTTATGTGACAGCGGCTTTTCAAAAGAATTACTGTTTGTCAGGTGGAGAATTAAATAAAGAAAATTTGCGGATATGCTTTGAAGTAATGATAATAACATAAAAAACACCTCTGCAAATTATATGCAGAGGTTTAGTTTTAGGTGCAAGTCCTTTGATATTAAATAAGTACATCCATAGCAAGCATTACGCAAAAACCTGCAAGCAAGGAATAGGTTGCGCCTTTCTCAAAGCCGTGAGAATGAGTTTCGGGT
This sequence comes from uncultured Clostridia bacterium, assembly GCA_946041635.1. Taxonomy (GTDB): domain Bacteria; phylum Bacillota; class Clostridia; order Oscillospirales; family Acutalibacteraceae; genus Fimenecus. The sequence continues at coordinate 19,367 of CAMGDG010000019.1, read as the reverse complement.
ATCATTTCATCGCTTATTACATAAAGCATTGTTCCGCCGGCAAAGGCAAGCGCAAAGGGCAGAATAGCAACAGAAACGGAAACAACAAAATATCCTATCATTGTGCCGATTACTTCAACAAGACCGGTGCACAAAGCAATAATGAAAGCTCTTGACTTTTTTATTCCCGCATTAAGCATTGGTGCTATTATTACCATACCCTCGGGAATATTTTGCAGCGCTATACCCCCTGCCACGGTTACGGCATCGGCGATATTTCCCGTACCGAAGCTGACTCCTGCGGCTATACCCTCCGGCAGATTATGAATTGCAATGGCAAAAACGAACAGCATTACACGGTTAATCTGCGCTGATTTTTCGCCGTGCTTTTCTTTGTCTGTGCCCGTAATGCGATGCATATGCGGCACAAAGCGGTCCACAAGACTTAAAAAAAGTGCGCCGCACATTATTCCTGCAATTACAATTATCAGTCCGATTATTCCGTCTGATTTTTCTACCGCCGGCACAACAAGTCCCAGCACAGCGGCGGCAAGCATTATTCCTGCGGCAAAGCCCAATACTATATCATTAAATCTATGGGGTATCTTTTTAAGCGCAAAGCCTATAAGACTACCGAATACCGTTGCAAGCCCAACTCCCAGAGCTGTTAATATTACAATTTGCATAAAATCACCTTATTTCAGTATTATAATATCAAACCTAAAAGAGAAAATCAATGGCAAATTTGCAGATACAAACGAAAAAGCCGATGCAGATGCATCAGCTTTTTTAATATTCCTTTTTAACAGCTTTCAAGAAGTCTTATATAATGTTTCACTCAAAAAAACGGAATATGGGAATAGGTGTAAATCCTTGACAGAACAGTTAAAATAATGTACTATGAAAAAAGGGGGGAGTTATTATGTTTAATGAAGAAGAAAAGAACAATTTTGCGGAACAAAACGCAGGTGAGCCTCAACAGGTTTCTTATTCGGGTGTTCAGCAAAACGGTTTTGCCAATAATCAAAACGGGCAGTACCGGCCATACGGCAGTTATCCCGCAGGGGCTCCTGTAAATCCGCAACAGAATATGTACGGTCAGGGCAACCAATACGGTGGCACACCGCAGGGATATTACAGTCAAACATCGTATCCTTACATGCCTGGTCAACTTCCTGAGCGCAAAAAGGGAAAGACAGCCGCAATCGTCATAGGGTGCATAGCAGGCGTGGTAGTGCTTATATTTGCCGCTCTTTTTGTAATCGGATTACTTAATTCACCTGAAAAGAGATTAGAAAAGTATGAAGAAAGCGGCGAGCTTGCCGATTTGATTTATGTTTGCGACGCGTACGACACACTTATGCCCAACATAGACAATCCCGTTGAGGCTGAAAAGCATTTTGAAACGGCGCTTTCGGACACAAAAGAATTCTTGCGTACTTTCAAAAATTCAAAATGTGCGTATTCATATGCCGATAATGAAACTGCTTATCAGATGTTCGTGACTGACTGGTTTTGCCTTTTGCTCATCAATGAAAACTACGATAAGTACAGTAAGGTTTTCCTTGAAAAGATGTTAGAGCGCTCACCATCCGGATATTATTACATGGATACATACATTCTTATGCATTACATTGACAACGAATACATAGAGTTTAATGAAGCTCAAAAGAAGGTAATGCTTTCCGCCTTTGACGCGCTCATTGAGGCAACCGGCGAAGAAGACATGCAAATGAATCTTGCCGAATTTTACGATTTCTGTGAATGTATCGAAGAATACGAAAAAGCAGACGAAATTGAGAAAAAATTAGCTGAATACGAAATAGAGCAACGGGAGCCAAATACCGAAATACAAAAACTTTCCGCCGTTGCATAAAGGGTTGAGCACAAATATAAAAGCACTGACGAAATGTCGGTGCTTTTTTGTTGGGGGATACATATTATCCTCTAAAATATAAATAAATTCTTATTTTTTGCTGTTATATAACTTGGCAAGAGAATGATTCATACTCTTAAGTTGTTCAAGCTCGCAATCAATATATGACCATTCATATGCCTTTTCAGTAAATCCCATCATTTTCAGACTCATATATGAAGTATAGAAATCATATTCATTTTTTGTAATTTTGACCTTATCGACAATCATATTATCTTTATATTTTGCAACAAATCCGTGAAGCTGATCACCACGGTTAACCCCAAAAACATAATATTCTTTTGCGGTATCATCAAACTCAATGTATCTAATCATTCCATTTTCTTCAAAAAGCCACTGAGAAACTCTTGAAAAATCATCTGTTTTATATACAGAAATTGCAGAATGTAATGCATCTCCTTGACGCTCAACATTTATAAAATATTTACCGTCTTCCGAAAAACAAAAGCCATCATCCTGAGAACTGTCAACTTTTGAAAATCGAAATTTCTTAATTAAAGAAAAGGTTTCCAACGAATAAACTGCTAATCTTCCCTCTGTAGATTTAACAATAAAAAATTTTCCGTCAGGAGAAAACATAGCGTTATAACCATATTTAATATCTTTAAATCTATTGATTTCGTTGCCGTTTTCGTCAAATAAATAAACCGTTTGTCCTGTTGTTCCTACAAAAAATTTTCCGTTTGAAATGTATGCCCAAAATTTTTTCATATCACCACTCCCTTATGTAACCAATTGTAGCATAAAAAGTTATTTAAAACAATAAGAGTTGCATAATAGATTATTCATTATTTATCAGCGAAGCAGCTTCATTATTCATTACGAAAAGCCAATTTAATGAATAATGAGAATTTAATAATGAAAAATGAATAATACAACGAAAAATCCGCCCTCAAAGAGAACGGATTTTCGTTGGCTGGGGAGGCGAGATTCGAACTCACGCATGCAGCAGTCAAAGTGCTGTGTCTTACCGCTTGACGACTCCCCAATATTCTTTTATAGATAAAACTCCGCCAAAGAAAACAGGCGGAGATTTTTTTAGTGGGGTGGATAGTCGGATTCGAACCGACGGTCTCCAGTGCCACAAACTGGCGCTTTAACCAACTAAGCTATACCCACCGTATAAATCAGCGCACAAAGCAAGCTCGCGCTTAGTCTCTCTACGCTGAAATGGCACGCTGAAAGGGATTCGAACCCCCGACCCTCTGCTTAGAAGGCAGATGCTCTATCCAACTGAGCTATCAGCGCATAAAAATGGAGCGGGTGATGGGAATCGAACCCACACGACCAGCTTGGAAGGCTGGGATTCTACCATTGAACTACACCCGCATTTCAAAGGACGCTGATTATTTTAACATAAAGGGTGTTCTTTGTCAACCTCTTTTTCGTCTTTTATTTTTAAAACATGGTGACAAGAAAAAAAGGAATGAGGGGAAGGCGGTTTGTTGTCTTTCCTTTTGTTTTTGCGGGCGATTCGTGAATCGCCCCTACAATGCCTTACGCTCGACAGCGCTGACGGCGCCGTCCCCTTTGTCTGCTTCGCAGACATTTCCCCACACCGTGGGGAATCACCCTCGGGGAGGGCGCGAGGATTGCGGCGGGGGCAAGCCACCCGCCCTACCCGGATTCATTTGGTTTTCACGAAATTTTGCGGGCGATTCGTGAATCGCCCCTACGGTCACGCCGTGGGTTTATATATGATTTTGAGGGACGATGTGGGCATCGTCCCCTACAAATTTTCATTGAATTTTTTGTGATTCTGTTCCGTTATTACTCAAAAGATACATCAATGCCGTTATCGGTTGAGATAACGGTGATTTTTTTCATGGGTGTACCCAGATTATCTATCATGAGGGTTGAGATTTTATCCTCGATATTACGGCGGATAACATTGCGCAAATCTCTTGCACCTCTCACATTGCCGTCCATTTTTGAAACTATAACGGACGGTATTTTTTCGTCATAGGAAAGCTCAATTCCTTTATCTTTAAGGACTGTTTTAATTTCGTCCAGCATAAGGACAGCGATTTTTTCGTATTCCTTTTCGCCCAAGGGATTAAACACAACAATTTCATCAACTCTGCCGATAAACTCGGGACGGAGGAAATCGTTAAGCGCTTTAAGCACCTTTTCCTTTGAAATATCCTTTTCTGATTTTCCGAAGCCCAATGAGCTTTCCGACATATGACTGCCTGCATTTGAGGTCATTATTATAACCGTATTTGCAAAGTTCACCGTTCTGCCGTGGGCGTCGTTTGTTTTACCCTCGTCAAGTATCTGCAAAAGGATATTCATAACATCGGGGTGGGCTTTTTCTATCTCATCAAACAATATGATGGAATAGGGCTTTCTGCGCACCTTTTCTGTAAGCTGACCTGCGTCGTCATAGCCCACATATCCGGGAGGAGAACCGATAAGGCGTGAAACGCTGTGCTTTTCCATAAACTCGGACATGTCGAGCCTTATAAGCGTTTCGGGAGTGTCAAAAAGCTCCGTTGAAAGCTGTTTTACAAGCTCGGTTTTACCAACACCTGTGGGTCCAACAAAAATAAAGGAGGCGGGGCGTTTTTGAAGCGTTAACTGAATACGGCTTCTCTTAATTGCATTTGCAACAAGCTTTACAGCCTCGTCCTGACCGATGACCTTTTGCATAAGTCTGTCTTCAAGACCTTTAAGTCTGTTGACATCACCCTCAACAATCTTTGTGGCAGGAATACCTGTCCAAAGATTTATAACATGCGCCAAATCATCTTCCGTAACGCCGTTATCCTTTGCTTTTTCAGAAAGCTCCTCCGCCCTGCTCTCACAGGCGGCAAGCTCGCTTTTTGAAACGGAAATCTGCTCATAAATCGGCTCTAAATCTGCGTCTTTATCCGCATTTGCCAATTCGTCCTCCAACTCTTCAAGCTGTTTTTTCAAATCAAAAATTTTCTTTTCGTTAAGCTCATTTTCGCTGATTGCCTTATTACGGAGGTTTGCACAGGTGCAAGCCTCGTCAAGCAAATCTATTGCCTTATCGGGAAGAAAACGGTCGGTAATATAACGCTCGGAAAGAGTTACAGCCTTATACACAAGGTTGTCGCTTATTTTTACACGGTGGAAGGTTTCGTAATAACTCTTTATTCCCAAAAGCATTTTGTAGGTATCGTCAATGGACGGTTCCTCCACTTTTACGGGCTGGAAACGGCGTTCAAGAGCGGCGTCCTTTTCAATATGCTTACGGTACTCATTAAAGGTTGTTGCGCCGATAACCTGAATTTCTCCGCGGGAAAGGGCAGGCTTTAAGATATTTGCGGCATTCATTGAGCCCTCGGCGTCACCCGTACCCACAAGGTTATGCACCTCATCGATAAACAGTATTATATTCCCTTCATTTTTAACCTCGTCAACAAGTCCCTTGATACGGCTTTCAAACTGACCTCGGAACTGTGTTCCCGCAACAAGGGCGGTTAGGTCAAGAAGATGAATTTCTTTATCGGCAAGCTTTGCGGGAACTCTGCCTTCGGCAATGCGCTGTGCCAGCCCCTCGGCAATGGCGGTTTTACCCACGCCGGGCTCACCGATAAGGCAGGGATTATTCTTTGTTCTGCGGCAAAGGATTTGGATTGCACGGGCAATTTCAATATCTCTGCCGATAATTCTGTCTAATTTATTATCCCTTGCTCTTGCCGTAAGGTCGGTGCAATAAAGGGACAAAAATTTCCTTTTATCGTTTTTAGTACCCTGTTTTTTCTTTTTGTCTTTTTTACCTTCCTGCTTTGCCTTATCAGGCGTTTCGTCTGACGATGCGCTGCCGGGCATCATGGGCATCATTCCCTGCATAAAGGGAAAGGTGGAGGCACCGCCGAATTCAAAGTCTTCTCCCATTCCCTCCATCATCTGCTCCAACTGTGCAGAAAAATCGTCCATATCGTCCTCGGTTATCCCCATATTTTCCATAATCTGCTTCACGGGGCCGATATTCAGCTCCATGGCGCATTTTATGCACAACCCCTCACTGGTTGTTTTATCTCCGTCAACCTTGGAGATGAAAAATACAGCAGGATTTTTTTTGCATCTGCTGCAAAGCATTTTTTCGTTCATTATTTATCCTCTTTCTGTTCCGAAGTAGCTTTATTTTTTCCGGAATTTTCTTTAATTTGCTTCAAAGCTCCGGGAAGATAGCTGAAGAAAGCAACAAAAGTAAGTACAACGGCAATTACTACCAGCACGAACATCACTGTTTCAGGCAAGGTGAAATTCGGGTAAACCGCGCTGATTGCGCCCACCTCGGGTCCGAAGCCGATTATTATTACCATAACTGCGTAGAAAGCAAAGGTTGCCGCCTTGCCGTAAAACTCCGCCGCAACGGGACGGGTGCCGAGTGCTATAAGGAGCGCTCCGCCCAAAAGCATAATTAAATCCTTTGCGATAAAGAGCAGGAAAACCCATGCAAATGCCTGCATTGCTTCGCTTTCTGCCGACTTGAATTTTAAGAACAGCACAATAGCGATTGCAAAAACTGTAAGTTTATCGGCAATGGGGTCAAGCATTTTGCCCAATGCGCTTACCTGATTGAATTTGCGGGCAATTTTACCGTCAAAGAAATCGGAAAGTCCCGAAAGGAAAATTACCAGCACCGCCCAGCCTAACTGATTATTATAAAACAGAACGGCAAAAACGGGAATTAACAAAATTCTTATTACCGAAAGCAAATTCGGTATTGTAAGACAGCCTTTAAAAAGGTCTTTGATATTCTCACTCATTGTTTTTCTTTCTTCACTCATTATAACCACTCCTTACTTTAATCTGAACGGTGATGTGAAATCTTCAAACAGCCCTATAATTACCGAATCATTGACCATTTTTGAAAATTCACTGTCCCCCGATGAGAAAAATCCGTTTAAAAGCGTGCAAATCAGTCCGAGTAGCAAAACGCCTTTTAAAGCACCCAATATACCGCCGAGGATTTTATCCGCACCGCCTATCAAGGGCAATTTTGCAACTTTTGAAATCAATACCGCAAGCACCTTTAAAAGAATCAAAAATATTACCGCAAGCAATAAAAATGACACGGCAGTAAGAATTTTTACTGCAATCGGCTCGGCAATTTTTTTGACAAGTTTATTAACCGTGTCCTCGGAACTGACCTTACTAAAATCAATATCCTTGATTATTTCATCGAAATCAACGCCTGCCGCCTTTGCCAATGAAACCACTGTTTCGGGCAGTTCCTCCAAGGCTGTTTTAACCTCTTGCGCCGCCTTTGAAGCATCAAAGTTTTTTTCGTCAGTCTGTGCTTCAACAGATGAAACAATCATATCCTCAACAAACGAATCATACAGTATTTCCGCAACGGGAGCACTCAAACTGAACGCCAGAACAAAAGCCAGAATTACTGCAACAAAATCCAGAAGCGCTTTAATAAAGCCTTTTTTAATTGCAAAGAATACAATCAAAGCAAATATTGCGGCGAGTACAATATCAATTATTAAAAACATAAATTACCTCCCGGTTATTTCTTTTCTACCGATGAATATTTATCTATCATATCGGACGAATACACATATGTATTTCTGCCTGATACCAATACCTTTTCCGCATCGGTATTTACATTTGAAAATCCTGTCATCTCCCCTTTCGTATTATATATCTGAACACTGCTGTCGGTCAGAACCGATATGTACTTACCGTCGGTTGAAACGGATTTTACAAGTCCGTCAATCTCCTTGGTGAACAGTTCTGTTCCCGACTTGTTATAAACCTTTATTATTTTCTGCGTTGTACTTGAATACTTTGAAAGCACAAGTATGGCAGTATTATTATCCGAGATATAAAGCTTTGACGGCGTATTGACCGTTACATCAATTTTCTGCGCAGTACCGTCTTTAATGACCTCGCAAACATTGTTACCCATTACCATTACGGTTTCGTTGGACAAAAACTGAACGGTTGATACGGCGCTGTCGCTGTATTCAAACGAATATACGGGAGAATCACTCTTTTTGCCGAACATATACACCTTTGAATACACAGAGCCGTTCTGCACACCCACTACGGACACTACAAAGTTTTTTCCGTTGTCCGAAACATCACATGAAACGATATGCTCCTTTGAGCATTTCCATACAAAAACCTCTTTTCGGTTACCGTCAATAACCGTCAGCATACTTTCTGCTCCGTCCGCTCTTGTTGCAACGGCAACGGAACCGTCCTTACCTATTGCGCCCGTGAGAATAATATGCTCCGTTTCTTTTTCATACAGAATTCGGGTTTTTGACTGAACGCGGAATTTTTTGCCGCCTGCGTCGTAAAGAAGAATTCTGCCGCTGTTGCTCGCCATAACGGGGTGGTCATAGTTATGCGAAAGCGCCGATAGTTCTTTGGCGGTGGAATTGAGCACCTTAACATAATCGTCGGACATAAGCACCAAATCGGAATTTGTTATTGAGGCGTCGTTAATGCTTACGCCGTTCACGCTGTACGGATAGCCTTCGCCCGAGCCTAAGCCCGCAACGGCAGACTCAACATAATCCCCTATTGTTGAAAAGGTTACGCCGCCGAACTGAGCCGCCGCAATAAACACTAAAATCAGTACAACAAGAATTATTGCCGCCGCCTTTAAACGCTTTGCCGTTTTAAGGCTGATTGACGCTTTTCCCTGCTTTGTTTTTTTCACTTTTTTCTTTTCTTGCGCCACCTGAATCCACCACACATCAATAAAAAACTTTGTTAAGATACAGCCCGCAGCCGTTAACTGTGGAACCTGCATTATTACGGTCAAAACTTTCGATAATCCGGGAAATTTCGCCCTTTTCTATTTTTCCCTGCTGAACATCAAGCAGCGTCCCCGCCATTATGCGTACCATATTATACAAAAAACCGTTTCCGCTGACTTTCATTTCAATTATATCATCTTTTCTCTCAACGGAAAAGTTATATATTTCTCTTACCTTATCCTTAACCTCGCTGCCTGCACTGCAAAATGCGGAAAAATCATGCTTGCCGATAAATGACTTTGCTTCGTTATCAAGCATGAAAGCGTCAATTTCATAAGGATAAAACAACGCTTTATTTTCATAAAAGGGGTTGCGGTATCTGCCGTTATAAATGAGATACACATATTCCTTGCCCTTGCAATCGTAACGCGCATGGAAATCATAATCCGCCTCCGTGCAACCGTAAACGGCTATATCGGACGGCAAATAGAAATTTAACGCATCGGGTATTTTTTCCGCTTCCACCGTGCAATCCGTTCTCACATTACAGCAAAACATATTGGCGTGAACGCCTGCGTCTGTTCTGCTGCAACCTATTATATTTTCATTTTTTCCGCTGATTTTAAAGAACGCATCGCACATTCTTTGCTGAACGGTATCGCCGTTTGGCTGAATTTGCCAGCCGTGGTAACGGCTTCCGTCATACCGCAGCGTTAAAAGTAAATTCCGCATTATATTCTCCACAATAAATATTAAGCAATATCACACCGGCAACAAAAGCCGCTGATATAATCACCGCAAAATAATCGCCTTTTTTCATTTTCAAGGCGTTCATGGTAGTTTTGCCTTTTCCGCCGTTATAGCAACGGCAGGTCATAGCGTTTGCCAATTCGTAAGCACGCCTTATTGAATTGAACAAAAGCGGTATAAATAAGGGAATAAGCGCTTTTGCACGCTTTATAATATTGCCGTTATCAAAATTTGCTCCTCGTGATTTCTGCGCATTCATAATTTTATCCACCTCTTCAATAAGTGTGGGGATAAAACGGAGTGCAATCGTCATTATCATTGTTACCGTATGAAAATCAATGCCTATCTTTTTCAGAGGTGCAAAAATACGGTCCAGTCCGTTTGTCAGCGATGTGGGAGATGTGGTATAGGTAAGCATTGTGCTCATTACAATGAGCAACGCTATTCTGACCGTCATAAAAACCGCCATCAGAATTCCGCCGCTGGTGATTTTTATTCTCCACACATCAACAAGCACAATGCCTGTTTTTACATACGCTATTTGTAAAAGTGAAGTAATAATTACGATTAAAAGTATGGGGCGAAGTCCCTTTAACACCGTTTTAACGGGAATTTTGGAAACGGCAATAACAATGCAAGCGGTTATAAAGCAAAAAAGCAGCCCTACAAAATTATTTGACACAAAGGTCATTACAATATACACGGTTGCAAATAAAAGCTTCGTTCTCGGATCCAAACGGTGTATGGGAGAATTCATAGGGAAATACTGCCCGATGGTTATATCCTTTATCATACAATACCCCTTTCCGCAAAAAGGCGCATAAGCTCACTGTGCCCCTGCTCTACCGTATATACCTTTTCGCTGACGGGATAACCCATTTTTTTAAGTCTTATAAAAATTTCCGTAATCTGGGGCACGGAAAGCCCGATTTCCGAAAGGCGTGAGCTGTTTTCAAAAATTTCATCAACCGTTCCGCTGTTTTCGACACGGGAATCGTTCATAACAATGACTTTTGTCGCAAAACGGGCAACATCGTCCATACTGTGAGACACGATTATAACGGTTTTTCCCGTTTTTTCACGGTAATTCTTTATAAGCCCCAAAATCTGCTCTCTGCCCCTGGGGTCGAGACCGCTCGTAGGCTCGTCAAGTATAAGCACCTCGGGCTCCATTGAGATAACTCCCGCTATTGCCACACGGCGTTTTTCGCCGCCTGAAAGGTCAAAGGGTGATTTTGCAAGCATACCGTCGGGAATTCCCACATATTTTGCGGCTGAACGCACTCTTTCGTCAATTTCTTTTTCATTCAGCCCCATATTGGTCGGTCCGAAGGCGATGTCCTTATAAACCGTGCTTTCAAAAAGCTGATACTCGGGATACTGAAAGCAAAGGCCTACACGAAAGCGTGTGTCATAAACCTTTGACTTTGACTCCCAAATATTCTCATCATCAAGAAAGATTTTGCCCTCTGTGGGCTTTAAAAGTCCGTTAAGGTGCTGAACAAGGGTGCTTTTGCCGGAGCCTGTGTGCCCGATTATCGCCACAAGCTCGCCTTTTTCCAAATCTATATTAACATTGTCCAGAGCGGTGATTTTAAAAGGAGTGCCTTCACCGTAGACATACGATAAATTTTCCGTCTTCAAATGGGACATTTTTTACTAACCTTTCAATATATCGTCTATGTTTTCCACTAATTCATCAATACTCAACAAATCATTTTTTAGGCGTATTCCGTCTTTTCTGAGCATTTCGGCAAGAGAGCAGGTTTGGGGCACATCAAGCCCTATACTGCGGATTTTTTCCGTGTTTGAAAAAACCTCTCTCGGAGTGCCGTCCATTAACAGGCGTGCATCGTCCATAACAACGATTCTGTCCGCCTCACACGCCTCCTCCATATAATGAGTGATATAAACAACCGTTATATTAAGCTCTTTGTTAAGGCGCTTTATGGCTTTCATTACATCACGCCTTCCCACGGGGTCAAGCATGGCGGTGGGCTCATCAAGGATTATGCAGCGTGGCTCCATTGCAATAATACCTGCTATGGCAACCCTCTGCTTCTGACCGCCCGAAAGCTTATGGGGCTCATGGCGGCGGTATTTATACATTCCGACGATTTTTAAGGAATCGTCAACTCTGCGGCGGATTTCCGACGGCTCAATCCCCAAATTTTCAGGGCCGAAAGCAACATCCTCCTCCACTATTGTGGCGACAATCTGATTGTCGGGATTCTGAAATACAACGCCAACCGTTTGTTTGATTTCTATATCCTTTTCCTCGTCCTTTGTGTCCATTCCCGATACCGTAACAGTTCCGCTTTCAGGGAGTAACAGTCCGTTTGCAAGCTTTGCAAGGGTGCTTTTGCCCGAGCCGTTATGACCGAGCACGGCAACAAATTCGCCTTCATATATTTTCAGCGAAAAATCGCTGACAGCAGGCGGAAGCGTTACACCCTCTTCATCGCTTTCGTAACGGAAGGTCACATTATTAAATTCAATTATTGACTCTGCCATATTTTATTCCTTACTCCAAATTGCGGAGGCTCCGCAAGGTAATATCAATCCGTTTTCAGTAGCCCGAAGCCCTATTTCACTGCCTGTAACTTCTCCGCCGAAACGAGGCTTTACAACTGCTCCCAATATGTACTCCATAACAGACGGGCTTAAACCCGTGGTATATGAATTTATAAGCATCATTAAAGGCTCGTCGGACATCACCTGTGAACAAAGCTCAACAAAGGAATACACCTCATTTTCAAGCTTCCACACCTCGCCGCCGGGACCTCTGCCGTATGAGGGCGGGTCCATTATGATGATATCGTAACGGTTGCCCCTGCGGATTTCCCTTTGCACAAACTTTATGCAATCGTCCACAATCCAACGCACGGGAGCATCCGCCACGCCTGATGATACGGCGTTCTCCTTTGCCCACATGGTCATACCCTTTGAGGCGTCAACATGGACAACAGATGCCCCTGCCGCCAATGCCGACACGGTGGCTCCCCCTGTATATGCAAACAGATTGAGCACTTTAACGGGTCTGCCTGCATTTTTTATTACATCGGCGGTATAATCCCAATTGACAGCCTGTTCGGGGAAAAGCCCCGTATGCTTAAAGCCCATGGTTTTTATGTTAAAGGTTAAATCACGGTAGCCGATTGTCCAGAAATCGGGAATTTTTCTTTTAATTTCCCAATTTCCTCCTCCCGACTGTGAACGGTGATAAACCGCGTCCGCCTTTTTCCAAAGGGGATTTTTCTTTTCGGTTTTCCATATAACCTGAGGGTCGGGACGGATAAGCGTTATATTGCCCCAGCGTTCAAGTCTTTCACCGCAGGAACAGTCAATAAGCTCATAATCCTTCCATTTATCGGCTACACGCATTTTACACTAACCTTTCTCTTACAACCTGACTTACACTTTCGCCAAGCTCACGGATTTTATCGTAATCCTTGCCTTCAAGCATTACACGGACAAGAGGCTCTGTGCCCGAAACACGGACAAGTATTCTGCCCTCGTCTCCCAATTCTTTTTCTGCGGCTTCGATTGCCTTTTTTATCTCTTTATCTTTATCAAAACGGGCTTTTCCGTAATTTGAAACGCTTACATTTATAAGCACCTGAGGATAGATTTCCATTTCGTCGGCAAGCTCTTTGAGAGTTTTGCCCGTGTCTTTTATGACAGCCATTAACTGAATTGCAGAAAGCTGACCGTCACCCGTTGTGGCATATTTCAGAAAAATAATATGCCCTGACTGCTCGCCGCCAATGCTGTAACCGTTCTCATGCATATTTTCAAGCACATAGCGGTCGCCAACCTTTGTTTTTTCGCAGTGAATACCGTTTGCTTCGCAGAACTTGAAAAATCCCATATTGCTCATAACGGTTACAACAGCCGTATCTTTTTTCAGCTTGCCGAGAGTTTTCATATGCTTTGCGCACACGGCAATGGCTCTGTCGCCGTCAACAAGTGCTCCCGTATGGTCAACCGCCAACATTCTGTCTGCGTCGCCGTCAAAAGCGAAGCCGAAATCGCACTTATTTTCAACAACACATTTTTGAAGCTGCTCAATATGAGTTGAGCCGCAGTCACGGTTAATATTCACGCCGTCGGGCTCACTGTTTATAACAATACACTCTGCGCCGAGGCGAGTAAACACCTCTTTTGCGGAAACGCTTGAAGAGCCGTTTGCGCAATCAAGGGCAATTTTATAGCCGTTAAAGCTCATATTTGTGGCGGAAAGCAGATGCTCAATATAATCGCTCACAGCCGTCAGACTTCTTGTTACTCTGCCTACCTCGCCGCCTATGGGAGTGGGAGGAGTGTCCGTATCGTCAAGAATAATCTGCTCAATTTCCTCTTCAAGCTTATCGGGAAGCTTAAAGCCGTTGGACTGGAAAATTTTAATTCCGTTATATTCGCAAGGGTTATGAGATGCGGAAATCATAACACCTGCATCATATTCATATTCACGCACGAGAAAAGCTACGGCGGGAGTTGGAACAACACCCAAAAGCATTACATCTGCACCCACAGAGCAAAGTCCTGCGCATATAGCGCTTTCAAGCATATCGGAAGAAGCTCTTGTATCCTTGCCTATGAGCACTTTCGGTCTTTTGCCGTGGGAATTCTCCAAAAGCACCATTGCGGCGGCTCTGCCTATCTGCATGCTGAGTTCACATGTAAGCTCCGTATTTGCTATTCCTCTTGCACCGTCCGTGCCGAAAATTCTACCCATAATAATATCCCTACCTTAAAGTAATGATGTTTGATGTTCAAGCCCTAAATGGCGGTAAGCCAAGGGAGTTGCCACTCTGCCTCGGGGCGTTTTGGCGAGAAAACCTATCTGCATCAGGTAAGGCTCATACACATCTTCAATGGTAACTGCCTCCTCGCCTATTGTTGCGGCAAGAGTTTCAAGCCCCACGGGGCCGCCGTTGAAATTCTTTATCATTGTTGTGAGCATAAGTCTGTCGATATTATCAAGACCTATTTCGTCAATTTCCATTCTGCCCAAGGCGATTTTTGCATTGTCACGGCTTATTACGCCGTCGCTCATTACCTGCGCAAAATCTCGGGCACGCTTTAACAGCCTGTTGGCAATTCGCGGAGTTCCTCTTGAACGGGAGGCAATCTCCAAAGCGCCGCCGTCATCCGTATATATATCAAGTATTCCCGCACTGCGCTTAACTATCATTGAAAGTTCCTCGGGAGTATAAAGCTCCAAGCGGAGAATAACTCCGAATCGGTCACGCAAAGGTGCTGTTAACTGACCAGCTCTTGTTGTTGCGCCGACAAGGGTAAATCGGGGCAAATCAAGGCGGATTGACCGAGCCGACGGTCCTTTGCCGATGATAATATCAAGGGCGTGATCCTCCATTGCGGGGTAAAGCACCTCTTCAACGGCACGGGAAAGACGGTGAATTTCATCAATGAACAGCACATCGCCGTCATTAAGATTTGTTAAAAGCGCCGCCAAATCACCGGGCTTTTCAATAGCCGGACCTGAGGTTACTCTGATTTGCACGCCCATCTCGTTGGCGATAATGCCTGCAAGAGTGGTTTTGCCCAATCCCGGAGGGCCGTAAAGCAGAACGTGGTCAAGGGTATCACCCCTGTTTTTAGCCGCTTCTATATATATTTTCAAGTTTTCCTTAACCTTTTCCTGACCGATGTATTCGGTGAGTGTTTTGGGGCGCAGAGAAAGCTCGATTTCTTTGTCCGTTTCCGTAAAATCGGGAGTAATAATTCTGTTCTCGTTATCAAAATCCATAATTACACCTTATTATGCCTTACCTGAAAGTATTTTTAACGATTGCTTTATAATTTCTTCCACGGGAAGAGTTGAAGAGATTTTACTAACCGCAACGCTTGCCTCGGACTGTGAATAACCCAGCATTTCAAGAGCCGCAACAGCCTCGGCGGAATTGGAATTGTCAAGAGCCGCCGAAATTGCCGAGAGGTCAACCTCCGCCGCTGTACCGACGGCAAGACCGCCAACCTTATCCTTTAACTCCATAACAACTCTTTGCGCCAACTTCGGTCCCACTCCCGAAGCTTTTGTCAGCGCCTTATAGTCCCCTGAAGCAATGCTTAACGCTACCTTATCGGGAGTAAGCTCCGAGAGAATAGCAAGCGCCATTTTAGGTCCTACGCCGTTAACGGTTATGAGCATTTTAAAGCAGTCCATCTCGCTTTTATCGTAAAACCCGAACAGTTCCATAGCGTCCTCACGGACATTAAGATAGGTAAAAAGCGTTACCTTACTGCCGATTGATGCGCATTTTTGCGAGGTGGTCATTGTTGTTATACAGTGAAACGCAACGCCGTTTACATCCACGGCAACCATGGAACGGTCAAAGGCGGCCACTGTACCCGTTACTGAATAAATCATTGTTTTTCCTCTGTTATCTTAAATTATTAAGTCTTCCCATAAGGGAGCCGCTTGCGTGGGCATGGCAAATTGCCATTGCCAAAGCGTCGGCAGTATCGTCGGGCTTGGGGATTTTTTCAAGCTTTAAAATAACTCTTGTCATTTCCTGAACCTGCTTTTTTTCGGCTCTGCCGTATCCCACAACGCTCTGCTTGACCTGCAATGGAGTGTATTCAAAAATCGGGACGCCGTTTTTAACAGCCGCAAGGTTAATTACTCCCCTTGCCTGAGCCACATCAATAACTGTTTTTGCGTTTGTGTTATAAAACAGCTTTTCTATGGCAAGAGCGGAGGGTTTATACCGTTTTATTATATCCTCAACACCGTCGTAAACAGCTTCCAGCCTTTCATTAAAGGGAGTTTTTGCCTCTGTGGTAACAGCGCCGTAATCAATTACGGAAAAGCGGTTTGCCGTGTAATCAATTATGCCCCAGCCCACAATGGCATATCCCGGGTCAATACCCAAAATTATCATTGCATACTACCTCATTGTATATTTAAAGGATTATACCATAATATGTATAAAATAGCAAGAAAAAAGGGGCTGTATAAGCCCCTAAATTTTGATAATTTTCAAGTTGTTAACATTTTACTTGCCGTTCTTGTCTCTTTCGCGGATTACGAAGCGTGTAGGCGTGCCTTCAAGACCGAAAACCTCACGGATTTGGTTATCAATGTAACGCTGATAGCTGTAATGGAAAAGCTCCTTATTATTGACAAAGCATACGAATGTGGGAGGTCTTGTAGAAGCCTGTGTCATATAGTATATTTTGAGCCTTCTGCCCTTATCCGTGGGAGGTTGAACACGGGCGGTTGCCGATGCCAAAACATCATTAAGCTTACCTGTTGAAATTCTCATTGCGTTCTGACTGTCAACAAACTTTATCAGTTCAAAAAGTCTGTCAAGACGCTGACCTGTTTTTGCCGAAATGAAAATTATGGGTGCATAGCTCATAAATGAAAAATCGTTCATCAGCTTTTTGCGGTATTTATCCATTGTGGTTCCGTCTTTTTCAACCAAATCCCATTTATTGACGGCGATAATACACGCCTTACCAAGCTCATGGGCAATACCTGCAACCTTTGAATCCTGCTCTGTAAAGCCCTCGGCGGCGTCAATCATAATTACGCACACATCGGCTCTTTCAACAGCCATTCTCGCACGGATTACGGAATACTTTTCAATCATATCCTCAACCTTGCTCTTACGGCGAAGTCCGGCAGTATCAATAAACATAAATGAGCCGTGCTCATTTTCTATATATGTGTCCGTTGCGTCACGGGTAGTTCCTGCAATATCGGAAACGATTACACGCTCCTCACCTGCTATTTTATTGATAAGTGATGATTTGCCTGCATTGGGTTTACCTATAACGGCAACCTTGACGGTGTCGCTTTCTTCATCGCTCGCCGTATTCTCGGGGAGATATTCAAGCACTCTGTCGAGCAAATCACCTGTTCCGTGACCGTGGGCGGCTGAAACCTGCACAGGATCACCCAAGCCCAGATTATAAAATTCATAAAATTCCGCAGGGGGTTCGCCTACCGAATCCGCCTTATTAACGCACAAAACTATGGGTTTTCCGCTTTTGATAAGCATTGATGCAACCTCTTCGTCGGTTGCTACAACGCCCGTTCTGATATCCGTTACAAAAATTATTACATCGGCGCTGTCAATGGCAAGCTGTGCCTGACGGCGCATTTGCGAAAGTATAATGTCATCGGAATAAGGCTCTATACCGCCTGTATCAATAAGGAGCATTTCGTGACCGAGCCACTCGCAGTCACCGTAAATTCTGTCTCTTGTTACGCCGGGTGTATCGTCAACTATTGACAGTCTTTTGCCCACAAGCTTATTAAAAAGTGTGCTTTTACCCACATTGGGTCTGCCCACTATTGCAACAACAGGTTTTGCCATTATTTCACCCCCAAAATATCTTTTAAAAGCTGACTGCCGCCACCTGCGGTCAGGATGATTTCAGTTTCAAGCAGTTTTTCCAAATCCTCTACCGTCATATCGTCAAGGAATTTGTTTTTATGCTCGGTATGGTTTGTATAATCGCTTATCATTGAGTAGGGAAGAATCAAGCGTTCGCCCAACTCCTTGTCTTTGAGCTGTTCATATAAGTCCTTGCCCGTTATCAGCCCCGAAACGGTAATAGTTTCGCCGAAAAAGTTGTTGATTATTTTTTCAACCTGAATATTTATGCCGTATTTCTTTTCAGCCTTTTCGCAAAGGGAGGAAAGAAACGGATAAAAATCTGTACCCGTTGCCAAAGTTACCTTATTATACAAAGGCTTTTCGTTATTGTATTGAAGTTCATCAAAAAAATCATCACAAAAGGAGCGCACCATTCCCACGCCGTTATCAAGCTGAGGATAACCGTCGTAATAATCGGCACCGGGCAATTCCCGTTCCGCTTTTATAAAAAATTCATCGGCAGGATACACAAGCCCTGTGCCGTACTCCTTACGGAATTTTTCGGAATAGACTTCTATAATATCTATTACCTCGCCTGCCGTGTCCTTATTGTAAGGCTTTAATTGGGGCAAGGAGTCACGGTATTTTGTCAGCCCCACGGGAACTGCCGCAATGCTTTGCACCGCAGGATACAGTTTTGAAAGCTCCTCAATGCTGAATTTAAGTTCATCACCGTCGTTAATTTCAGGACAGAGCACAAGCTGAGTATTCATGGAAATGCCTGCATCTGCAAAACGCTTGATAATTTCAAGGGCTTTGCCTGCATTTTTGTTTTTCATCATCTCGACACGAAGTTCCGGATTCATTGTGTGAACCGAGATATTTACGGGACTTATGTGCATAGAGATAATCCGTTCAATTTCGTGCTCCGAAATATTGGTGAGCGTTATATAATTGCCGAACAAAAACGAAAGGCGGCTGTCGTCATCCTTAAAATAAAGGCTTTCCCGCATACCCTTCGGTAATTGGTCGATAAAGCAGAAAACGCACTTGTTTTTGCAATGCTGCTGACTGTCCATAAGGTATGTTTCAAACCCGAGACCGCAGTTTTCGCTGTTCGCTTTAACTACTTTATACTTACCGTCTGAACAGCGAAAGGACAAGGTTACGGTTTCATCTGCCATATAGAAATCGTAATCAAGCACATCCATAATATCGTTGCCGTTGATTTTTAAAAGCTCGTCGCCCGCTTTTATTCCCTTTAAAAAGCATTTTGAAAAGGGCTTAACGCTGCCGATTTTAACTGACATAGGAACCTCACATTTAATAAAACACGACTAAAAGGCGGGAAGTTTTACCACTCTCCGCCTTCCGTAATTTAAGATAAACTTTGACAGAAATTACGCCTCTTTAACGGTAACAACCTGTCTGCCCTTGTACTGTCCGCACTCGCCGCAAACTCTGTGAGGCCTTTTGTATCCGCCGCAATTGGGGCACTTAACCAGCTCGGGAGCTGACATCTTCCATACATTTGAGCGTCTCTTATCTCTTCTTGCTTTTGATACTCTTCTCTTTGGTACTGCCATTTTCAGCACCTCCTTATTGGCTGTCTCTTATACACATCTCCGAGCCCACGAGACAAGAGGCAAT
>CAMGDG010000018.1 GCA_946041635.1 uncultured Clostridia bacterium | reverse complement strand
ATATTACCCCTTTATTATGTAAGAAATTTATGTTAAAATAACAAAAAGTATTTTATAATGCATTATCAGCAGTTAAAATCGCCGATAAAGCAATAAATATACCTGTAACAGGAAGTGAACGGAAATGAATGTGGCGGTAATGGGTTACGGTACGGTCGGCTCGGGTGTAGTCGAGGTGCTTACGAAAAACCATGACAGTATCGTTAAAAGAAGCACGCAAAGCGAGCTTGAAGTAAAATATATTCTCGATTTGAGAGATTTCCCCGGCGACCCTAACGAGGATAAAATGATTAAGGATTTTAACATTATTCTTAACGATGACGATGTTAAGGTTGTTGTTGAAACAATGGGCGGTCTTCATCCCGCGTATGAATTTGTGTCCTCATGCCTTAAAGCGGGAAAAAGCGTTGTAACATCAAATAAAGAGCTTGTTGCCGCCAAGGGCTGTGAGCTTTTATCCTTTGCGGCGGAAAATAATGTGAACTTTTTGTTTGAGGCGAGCGTGGGCGGCGGAATCCCTATTATCCGCCCCATTTCACAGTGCCTTGCCGCTAACGAGATAGATGAAATCGCAGGAATTTTAAACGGCACAACAAACTTTATTCTGACTATGATGATAGAGAAGAATATGAGTTTTGAGGACGCTTTAAAGCTTGCTCAGGATAACGGCTATGCGGAAAAGGACCCCACAGCCGATGTTGAGGGGCACGACGCTTGCAGAAAGATTTGTATTCTGGCGTCTCTCTGCTTCGGAAAGCATGTTTATCCCGACTCTGTTTATACTGAGGGCATCACAAAAATTACTCTCGACGATGTGGCTTATGTAAACGCTTACGGCGGAGTAATTAAGCTTCTCGGCAGGGCAAAAAGAATGGAAAACGGCAAGATTTTCGCAGTTGTAACTCCCGCAATCGTAATGCAGGGCAGTCAGTTGGCGTCCGTTAACGATGTGTTTAACGCTATTCTTGTCCGCGGCGACGCAACGGGTGATGTTGTGTTCTACGGCAAGGGCGCAGGAAAGCTGCCCACCGCTTCGGCAGTTGTGGCTGATGTTATTGACTGTGCAAGAAATATGGGCAGAAAAAAGCCTATCGGCTGGGGCGAGGCAGAGGAAAACTATGTGGTGGATTACAAAACCGCAGAAAATCCTCTCTATATCCGTGCCGCAGTTGAAGATTACGAAAAAGCTCTTTCGGAGATTACCGAAAAGGTGGGAAATGTTAAGGTTCTTGTCTTTGAGGGCTGTAAAAAAACGGAAATTGCTTTTGTAACGGAGTGCGGCAAAGAAAGCGAGCTTTGCGAAAAGCTCAACTCCGTTAACGGCATAAAAATTGAATCTCTTATCAGAGTAACCGATTATTGATACCCACAGGAGGATATGTATGGGACTTATTGTTCAGAAATTCGGCGGTTCAAGTGTTCGTGACGCCGAAAGAGTAATGAATGTCGCCAAAATAGTTACCGATACTTACCGTGACGGCAACGATGTTGTGGTAGTTGTTTCGGCTCAGGGCGACACAACGGATGATTTGATTGAAAAGGCTTATGAAATAAACGAAAAGCCGTCCAAAAGAGAAATGGATATGCTCTTAACTTCCGGCGAGCAGATTTCAATAGCCCTTCTCGCAATGGCGATTGAAAAGTTGGGCTGTCCCGTAGTATCGCTTCTCGGCTGGCAGGCAGGCTTTAACACAAGCTCCGCTTACGGTCAGGCTCGTATAAAGTCAATTAAGACTGACAGGCTCCGTTCCGAGATTGACCGTCATAACATTGTTGTTGTGGCAGGTTTTCAGGGCATAAACAAATATGACGACCTTACAACGCTGGGCAGAGGTGGCTCGGATACCAGCGCAGTTGCAATAGCCGCGGCAATGCACGCCGACCGCTGTCAGATTTTCACCGATGTTGAGGGCGTTTTCACAGCGGACCCCAGAAAAGTTGACAACGCTAAAAAGCTTAAAGAAATCACATACGATGAAATGCTTGAATTAGCCACCTTGGGCGCACAGGTGCTCAATAACCGTTCGGTTGAAATGGCTAAAAAATATAATGTTGAGGTAGAGGTTCTCTCAAGTCTTAAAAGAGTTCCCGGCACGATTGTTAAGGAGGTTGCCAAAATGGAAAAAATGCTCGTCAGAGGTGTTACAAAGGATACGGATGTTGCCCGTATTTCAGTTACAAAAATCCCCAACACTCCCGGTGTTGCGTTCAAAATGTTTGCGGCTCTCGCAAAGCATAAAATAAATGTTGATATAATTCTTCAATCCGTTGGCAGAGACGGCACTAAGGACATTACCTTTACCGTTTCCAAAGGCAATGCGGACGAGGCTGTGGAGTGCATTAAAAAGACATTTGATATTGAGGATAACGATGTTGTGTGCGATACCTCGGTTGCGAAGATTTCAATAGTAGGTGCAGGTATGGAATCTCACCCCGGAACTGCGTCAAAAATGTTTGAGGCTCTTTATGAGAGAGACATCAACATTGAAATGATTGCCACAAGCGAAATTAAGATTTCAGTTCTTATTGCCCTTGAGGATGCAGACCGTGCAGTCAGCGCAATCCATAAGGCATTTTTCCCTGCGGAGTAATTGCGATTAAAAAAAGAGAAACTTACGGTTTCTCTTTTTTATATATGAGGATTTATTCGGAATTTTAATGTAAAGGAGATAAAACAATGACAGACAAGTTTCAGAAGGAAGGACTTACCTTTGACGATGTGTTGCTTATTCCCGCCGAAAGCGATGTGCTCCCAAGCGATGTGGACATTTCAACACGCCTTACAAAGAACATAACTCTTAACACGCCCGTACTTACAGCCGCAATGGATACGGTAACGGAGTGCAGAATGGCAATTGCCATTGCCCGTGAAGGCGGAATCGGCGTTATTCATAAAAATATGCCTATCGAAATTCAGAAAGCCGAGGTTGATAAGGTTAAGAGAAGTGAAAACGGCGTTATTACAAATCCCTTTTTCCTTTCTCCCGAAAACACGGTAACGGAAGCCGACGCTCTTATGCACAAGTATAAGATTTCAGGCGTTCCCGTTTGCGATGAAAACGGCAGACTTGTGGGTATTCTTACAAACCGTGATATGCGTTTTATCACCGATTACAGCGTAAAAATCAAAGAGGTTATGACAAAGGACGGCCTTGTCACCTCTCATGTGGGAACAACTCTTGACGAAGCAAAGCAAATCCTTATGAAGCACAAGATTGAAAAGCTTCCCATAGTTGACGATAACGGCTATCTTAAAGGTCTTATCACCATAAAGGATATTGAAAAGACAGTAAAATATCCCAATTCAGCCCGTGATTCAATGGGCAGACTTCTCTGCGGCGCCGCAATCGGTGCTACTGCCGATGTGCTTGACCGTGCCTCCGCTCTTGTTGAGGCGGGTGCCGATTTGCTTGTTCTCGACTCTGCTCACGGCCACAGCAAGAATATTCTTAAATCGGTTTCAAAGGTTAAGGCGGCTTTCCCCAATGTGTCTCTTGTTGCGGGTAATGTGGCAACGGCTGAGGCTACAAAGGCTCTTATCGACGCAGGCGCTGACTGCGTAAAGGTCGGTATAGGCCCCGGCTCAATCTGCACAACACGAGTTGTTGCAGGTATCGGCGTGCCCCAGATTACAGCCGTTTATGATTCCGCAAACGAAGCCGCAAAGCACGGAATTACCGTTATTGCAGACGGCGGAATAAAATATTCCGGCGAAATCGTAAAAGCAATCGCCGCAGGTGCAGGAGCAATTATGGTAGGCTCACTTGTGGCAGGCTGTGAGGAGTCACCCGGAGACAGCGAGATTTATCAGGGCAGACAGTTCAAGGTTTACCGCGGGATGGGAAGCATTGCCGCAATGAACAACGGCTCGAAGGACAGATATTTCCAGGCGAACAATAAAAAGCTTGTTCCCGAGGGCGTTGAGGGCCGTGTTCCTTACAAGGGACTTTTGTCCGACACAATTTATCAGCTTATGGGCGGTCTTAAAGCAGGTATGGGTTATTGCGGTTGCGCCACAATCCCCGAATTGCAGACAAAGACAAAGTTCATAAGAATTACAAATGCCGGTCTTAAAGAAAGCCATCCTCACGATGTTTATATCACAAAAGAGGCACCCAACTATTCAGGCAATATGTAATGACCGATTCAGTAGTTCCGAAAAGGAAAAATATAAGATTAAAGGATTACGATTACAGCAGTAACGGTTATTATTTCATAACAATTTGTACTCATAATAAAGTGCACCTGTTTGGCAGATACAATGTAGGGGCGATTCATGAATCGCCCGAAAAACACGCTGAAAACAGATGTATTGAGTTGAATTTATACGGTCGGATTGTTGAAAATGTGATTATCGGATTGCCTGAACGATTCAAAGAAGTTGAAATTGTTAATCATATTGTAATGCCTAATCATATACACATGCTTGTTTCAATAAGCAATAATATTGATTGGGAACGGGCGATTCGTGAATCGCCCCTACAACGCAGTTTGTTGTCAAAGGTTATCGGTTATTTAAAAATGAATGTCAGTAAAGAGATTCACAAACAAAACCCTTTAATCAATGTATGGCAACGGGGATATTACGACCACATTATTCGCAATCAATCCGATTTTGAGTATCATTGGAACTACATCGAATACAACGCATTAAAGGAATATTAAGGCAAGGAGAAAAAATATGTACGCAGATTTAATGGATACAATCGGCTTTGTGGCAAAAACCGATAAAGAGGTTGCCGACGCAATGGGCATGGAGCTTGCCCGTCAGAAAAGAAATCTTGAGCTTATTGCAAGCGAAAATATAGTTTCCCCTGCCGTTATGGCGGCAATGGGCAGCGTGCTCACAAATAAATATGCGGAAGGGTATCCCGGAAAGAGATATTACGGCGGCTGTGAATATGTTGATGTGGTTGAGGATATTGCAAGAGACCGTCTTAAAAAGCTTTTCGGCGCAAATTATGCCAATGTTCAGCCTCATTCAGGCGCTCAGGCAAATATGGCTGTATATTTTGCTCTTATCGAGCCGGGCGACACCGTTATGGGTATGAACCTTGCCGAGGGCGGCCACCTTACTCACGGTTCACCTGTCAATATGTCGGGCAAATACTATAATTTCGTACCTTACGGCGTTAACAGCGACGGCTTCCTTGATTATGACGCTTTTGAAGAAAAGGCAAAGGAATGCAAGCCCAAGCTGATTGTTGCAGGTGCTTCTGCATACCCCAGAATTATTGATTTTGAAAGAATGGCAAACATTGCTCACAGCGTAGGCGCATATCTTATGGTGGATATGGCTCACATTGCAGGTCTTATTGCGGCAGGACTTCACCCCTCACCCGTTCCCTATGCGGATGTTGTAACTTCTACAACGCATAAAACTCTCCGCGGTCCCAGAGGCGGCATAATTCTCTGCAAGGACGAGGAATTCGGTATGAAATTCAATAAGGCGATTTTCCCCGGTACACAGGGAGGCCCCCTTATGCATATAATCGCAGGTAAGGCTGTTTGCTTCGGCGAGGCGTTAAGCGATGACTTTAAAGAATATCAGAAAAATGTAGTGGCAAATGCCGCCGCTCTTGCAAAAGGGCTTACCCGGAGAGGTATTGACCTTGTATCGGGCGGTACGGATAATCACCTTATGCTTGTTGACCTTCGCAGTGTGGGAATTACAGGCAAGGAATTAGAGCACCGTCTTGACGAGGTTTATATTACAGCTAACAAAAACGCTATCCCCAACGACCCCGAGAAGCCCTTTGTTACAAGCGGCGTAAGACTTGGTACTCCCGCAGTTACAACAAGAGGTCTTGATACTGCCGATATGGATAAGATTGCAGAGTTTATTTATCTTGCCGCAACCGATTTTGAAAACAAGGCTGATTATATCAGGCAGGGCGTTGAGGCAATCTGCAAGGCGCACCCCTTATACGAATAAGGAAACGGTTTGGTTTGAATGAAGAAGATAATTGTTGCCAGCGTAAACAAAGATGCGGCACAGCGTGTAAAAAGAATACTGTCCGCAGGCGGATTTCAGACCGAGGGGATTTTCTCCTCGGGAGCAGAGGTCCTCTCATACGCCAGCATCCGCCCCGAGGCGGTGGTTGTGTGCGGCAGGCTCTCCGATATGTCGCCCGTTATGCTTGCCGATATGATACCGCAAGGGTTTGACATAATAAGCCTTTTGCCGTCAGGACAGGCGCAAACGGTTTTCAGAAGCAACCTTATCTCTCTTTATATGCCCATAAACACAAGTGAATTTTTAAGTTCCGTGAGAACCCTTGCCGTTACGGACAGTCAAAGCTTTCAGCGGAAAAAAATCCGTCCCGAGGAAGAGCAGCGGCTCATATCGGGAGCAAAGCAAATTGTTATGGCAAGGCATCATATTTCCGAATCACAGGCGCATAAAATATTACAAAAGCGCAGTATGGATTCGGGGATTCCCCTTATCGAAGTTGCGTCGCTGATTATGGGGGAGAATGAATGAATTTTACCAAAATGCACGGTGCGGGCAATGACTATATTTATGTTGACTGTTTTAAGGAAAAGGTAGAAAATCCCGAGAAAACAGCAAGAATCCTGAGCCGTTATCATTTCGGTATAGGCGCTGACGGGCTGGTGCTTATTTGTCCGTCAAAAAGAGCTGATTGCTTTATGGATATTTATAATGCGGACGGCTCGAGGGCTAAAATGTGCGGAAATGCGGTGCGGTGTACCGCAAAATACATATATGACTATAAATGCAGAAAACCTGCCGTAACGGTTGATACATTAAGCGGTGTAAAAACGGTTGAAATTTTTACGGAAAAGGGCAAAGCAACAGGCGGCAGGGTTAATATGGGCAAGCCGATACTGGGCGGCCACGAAATCCCCACACGGTACGGAACAAGTATTGTCAGGGGCGAGAAATTAAATATTTCGGGCTGTGATTATGAAATAACCTGCCTTTCAATGGGCAATCCCCATTGTGTTGTGTTTTGCGGTAATCCATATGCTTTATCGCTTCCCGATATAGGTCCCCTTTTTGAAAACCATGAGATGTTCCCCGAAAGAATTAACACGGAGTTTGTTGAAATTACAGGGAAAAACCGTTTGACAATGCGAGTTTGGGAGCGTGGAAGCGGCGAAACTCTCGCCTGCGGAACAGGTGCCTGTGCGGCGGCTGTGGCGGCGGTAATGAACGGATTTTGCCAGCGGAACGAGGATATTTGCGTAACCGTTCCCGGCGGTGAGCTTACCGTCAGTTGGAGCGAAAAAGACGACTGTGTTTATCTGTCGGGCAACGCCCAAGAGGTGTTCAGCGGCAGAACGGCGATATAAAAAGAAAATACGGAGAAATTTGTTATGAAAATAAATGAAAACTTTTTGAAAATTCAAAGCTCGTACCTTTTTTCAAATATTGCAAAAAAGGTGAACGCTTATACTGCGGCAAATCCGGACAAGCCCGTTATCCGCTTGGGCATAGGCGATGTTACCCGTCCCCTTGCGGCTGAATGTATAAACGCTATGCACAAGGCTGTTGACGATATGGCGGACGAAAAAACCTTTATGGGTTATCCCCCCGAATACGGTCACAAATGGTTGCTTGACGCCATAAATGAAAACGATTACAAATCAAGAGGCGTAGAGCTTGATAACAGCGAAATCTTTGTAAGCGACGGCGCAAAAAGCGACTGCGGAAATATCGGCGATATTTTCTCAACCGATAATAAAGTGGCGGTTTGCGACCCTGTTTATCCCGTTTATGTTGATACAAATGTTATGTCGGGCCGTTCAGGGGATAAAACCGAAAACGGTTGGAGCAACATTTACTATATGCCCTGCACCGCCGAAAATAATTTCCTGCCCCAAATTCCCGATGAAAAGGTGGATATAATTTACCTTTGCTTCCCCAATAACCCCACCGGTATGGCAATAACAAAGGACGAGCTTAAAAAATGGGTGGATTACGCAAACGCAAACGGAGCCGTAATTCTTTACGATTCCGCTTATGAAGCGTTTATCACAGAAGAAAATGTCCCCCACTCCATCTTTGAAATCGAGGGCGCAAAAACCTGCGCTATTGAGTTCAGAAGCTTTTCAAAAACAGCAGGATTTACAGGCGTTCGTTGCGGATATACGGTAGTTCCCCACGATTTAAAGGCAGACGGAGTTGAGCTCAACGCCCTTTGGGCACGCCGTCAGGCAACAAAGTTCAACGGCGTTTCATATATTACTCAAAGAGCCGCCGCCGCTTGCTATACCGACGAGGGCAAAAAGCAGATTCGCGAGATTATCGCACATTATCAGAACAACGCAAAAATTATTTATAACGGCTTAAAGGACTGCGGATTTACCGTTTACGGTGCCGTAAATTCACCGTATGTATGGCTTAAAACTCCCGATAATATGGGAAGCTGGGAATTTTTCGATACACTTCTTGAAAACATTCAGGTTGTGGGTACTCCCGGCGAGGGCTTCGGCCCCAGCGGCGAGGGGTATTTCCGCCTGACCGCTTTCGGCTCAACGGAAAACACCGTAAAAGCCGTTGAGAGAATCAAAAATTATTTCCAAAAATAATGACCGATTCAGTAGTGCCGAAAAGGAAAAATATAAGATTAAAGGATTACGATTACGGCAGTAACGGATTATATTTTGTAACCGTATGTACGAAAGATAAGAACCCTATATTATCGAAAATCGTAGGGGACGATGCCCACATCGTCCCGAAAAAAATTATCCTTAAACCGTATGGAGAAATTGTTGAAAAACATATAAATCGAATAAATGATGTTTACGATAATATATCGGTTGAAAATTATATTATTATGCCTAATCATATTCATATTTTGATTTTTATTGATGAGTTTCAAAGCGGGACGATGAGGGCATCGTCCCCTACAAAGCTCGGAACCGTAATTCGCTCATTAAAAACCTTTGTTACAAAAGAAGTTGGTTTTCCTATTTGGCAAAGATCATATTACGATGAGATAATGCGGAATGAAAAACACTTTCAATCGGTTTGGAACTACATCGAATACAACGCATTAAAGGAATATTCAAATATAAAAGGAGAAGCAAAATGAAGGATATTTACGAGAGTCCGCTTAATTCAAGGTATTCAAGCAAGGAAATGAAGTACATCTTTTCTCCCGATTTTAAGTTTAAAACATGGAGAAAGCTTTGGGTTGCCCTTGCGGAAAGCGAAATGGAGCTGGGGCTTAATATCACGCAGGAGCAGGTTGACGAATTAAAAGCGAATATGGACAACATAAATTACGAGGTTGCCGAGGCTCGTGAAAAGGAAGTCCGTCACGATGTAATGAGCCATGTTTATGCTTACGGTCAGCAGTGCCCCAAGGCAAAGGGAATTATCCATCTGGGCGCAACCTCCTGCTATGTCGGCGACAATACCGATGTTATAACTATGACCGAGGGCTTGAAGCTTGTACGCAAAAAGCTTGTAAATCTTATGGATAAGCTCTCAAAGTTTGCTTTGGAATATAAAGATATGCCTTGCCTTGCATTTACACATTTTCAGCCGGCACAGCCCACAACCGTAGGCAAAAGAGCCTCTCTTTGGCTTATGGATTTGGTTATGGATATGGAACAGCTTGAATTCCAAATTTCAAAAATGCGCCTTTTAGGTTCAAAGGGTACAACAGGCACACAGGCAAGCTTTATGGAGCTCTTTGACGGCGATACGGATAAAATCAAGGAACTTGACCGTAAAATTGCTGAAAAAATGGGCTTTGACGAAACCTTCCCCGTTTCGGGACAGACTTATCCCCGTAAATTGGATTATCATGTGCTTTCCGTGCTGTCATCAATCGCACAGTCGGCGTATAAATTCTCCAACGATATGCGCCTTTTACAGCATCTTAAAGAGCTTGAAGAGCCTTTCGAGAAAAATCAGATAGGCTCGTCGGCTATGGCGTATAAGCGCAATCCCATGAGAAGCGAGAGAATTTCTTCCCTTGCAAGATATGTGATTTGCGATACGGTAAATCCTGCAATCACCGCCTCTACACAGTGGTTTGAAAGAACGCTTGATGACTCCGCAAACAAGAGAATAAGCGTTGCGGAGGGCTTTTTGGCAGTTGACGCAATCCTTGAACTGTATATAAATATCGTCAGCGGAATAGTGGTTTATCCCAAGATGATTGAAAAGCGTCTTCAAAGCGAGCTTCCCTTTATGGCGACCGAAAACATTATGATGGCGGCAGTTAAAAAAGGCGGCGACCGTCAGGAGCTTCACGAAAAAATCCGCTGTCATTCAATGGATGCAGGCCGTGTTGTCAAGGTGGAGGGTAAGGAGAACGATTTGCTGTATCGCATAGCAAACGATGCGTCCTTCGGCTTGACTCTTGAAGAAATCCGGGCGGAAATGAAGCCCGAAAACTTCGTGGGCAGAGCACCTCAGCAGGTGGAGGAAATGGTCCGTGACTATGTAACCCCCATCATAGAAAAATATAAGGACGATTTAGGCATAAGCGTTGAGATTAAGGTGTAAAGTTATAATTAAAAGGGCAGGTACCGTAATAATCGGTACCTGCCCTTTTGTCAGTAAATAACAAAGATATAATTTCGTAAGAGCGATTTAAAAATTGCCCTTACAGGCAATATAAGGTTTTCAAACTGCGCCGAGGTATTCTTCAAGGCATTTGTTGGTTTGCTTCATTTCCTTGGCGGCGTCAACGCCTACATATCGCCAATGCCACGGCTGATAAATCATACCCGTAACATCTGTTTTATCCTCGGGATAGCGTAGGATAAAGCCGTAATTATGGGCGTTCTCCATGAGCCATTTATATTCGTTTGTTGAGGCAAAGCCTGCGCTGGCACTTGAAATATCAACTGAGAGTCCTGCTCCGTTTTCACTGCAACCGGCAGGTTCAATCCGCTTTTGTGCGTTTGCCTCTGCTTCTTCTTTCGTCATATTTTGCAGCATAAACGCCTGCACCTTGTTGTCGTAATTCGTCTGCTGGCGGCTGTAACTGCAATATCCCGCATACGGAGTAAGTATAACATTCTGCGCAAGGGCGTCATTATACATTTTTTGATACGCCTCGGCAACACGGCTGTCCGCCGTAACGGAGCTGCCCTCGATTACGGGAGCGAGAGAGGGTGAATAGCTTTTTGCCAGAGGATGACTGCGGTTTATAAGCGTAAGCGACCAGTTTTCGCTTGAAAGTATATCAACGGGATTGTAGTTAGACCAGTCAACGGGCGGGTCGGTGGATTCTTCTTCGGGTTCCGAGGTGCTTTCCTCCTCGCTTACGGGCGGCTCCTCCGGCACTACGGCTTCGGTGGGAGCCTCGGTTGACGGTTCTGTGGAAGAAGGCGCTTGGGTAACGCTTTCAAGCTCAACCTTAATCCGATTGTAGCCCTTACCCTTGCAGAAAGCCGCATATAAAACGGTAAGCATACCAAGAATTACCACAAGAGACGCAAACAGATATATTTTTATTTTTAAACGCTTTTTTTTCATATCATTTTTTCCTTTAAATATCTGCACTTTGAATATAGTTTATTATTTTTTTCCCCGCTTGTCAATAATTCCGTAATTTTGTGGGCAAAAACGGAAAAATTTTCAATTTTAATAGTGACTTGACAGCGAAAGTATGGTAAAATATCAAGGTATATTTATTTATTACCGAAAATTCCTGCGGAGGTAACAGCAAAATGAAAGCAAGCGAAAGTAACAGTCATTATGCTTCAAAGGTTCGTGAATGTACGAATTTTGCGGCAAGAGAGGTAAAAAAGGTGTGCGCAAACATCGGTCCCCGTCCCTCGGGCGAGGAGGGCGAGAAAAAGGCGCAGGATTATGTTGAAGAGTTGATGGCGCCTATCGCCGACGAGGTGAAAAGAGAAAAATTTTCTTTACACCCAAAGGCTTTTATGGGTTGGGTGCTTGTTGACGGTGTTATGATGCTGATTTCTGCGGCGCTTATGATACTTGCGCTGTCGGGAGCGGTTCCTGCCGCCGCCGTTGCTCTTAAAGCTTTGGCTACGGTGTTGAGCGTGGTTTCTCTCGTGTTCCTTTTAGGCGAATTCCTTTTCTACAAACAAATTATGGACCCGTTTTTCCCGAAAAGAGAGTCAAGCAATGTGCTTTGCGTGAGAAAAGCCTCGGGTGAGACGAAAAAGAGGATAATCCTTGCAGGTCATATAGATTCCGCTTATGAATGGAGATACACTCATTTGGGCGGCGGCAAGCTTTTAACTTCTGTTATTATCGCCGGTATCGGTGCGCTTGTTTTGTCTCTGATTATTGATGTGCTTTCATTTTTTGATTTGGGCAGTATTGCGAACATAGTTCTGATTGCCGTTCAGTGCCTTACGGTTCCCGGCTTTGTGCTTGTTCTTTTCTTCGTTAACTGGAAGATGTGCGTTGACGGCGCAAACGATAATCTTACAGGCGTTTTTGCTTCAATGGCTGTGCTCAAATACCTTAAAGATAACGATATACGCTTTGAAAACACAGAGGTTGTTGCAATGTCAACAGGCTGTGAAGAGGCAGGCCTTAGAGGCGCAAAGGCGTTTGCAAAGGCTCATTCAAAGGAGTATAAGGACAGCGGCGTTGAAACAGTGTTTATGGCTGTGGATACCCTTCGCGATTATGACTATATGGGCGTTTACAACAAGGATATGACAGGCACCGTAAAGCTTGACGCTCAGGCGGCTGAAATGGTAAAAAAAGCTTGTGAAAATGCAGGCTATGATATACCCTTTGCGTCTGTTTTCTTCGGGTCGTCAGATGCCGCAGCGGCGCAGCAGGGCGGAATCAAATCCGTTGCTCTTGCCGCTATGGACCCTGCGCCCGCAAGATACTACCATACAAGAGGCGATACAGCGGATAATCTTGATATTAAAACCTTTGAGGCGGGAATCAAGATTATGCTTGAAACCGTGTTCTTGTTTGATGAGCAGGGGCTTTGTGATAAATACTGATAAATTCACCGAGAGGGGAATGAAGATGAAGAAAAAAATATACAGAATTGTAAGCCTTATTCTTGTTGCCGTGCTTATGGTAACTGCTTTTGCAGGATGCGGAAATCAGGTTGAAAAGCCGCAGGTTGCAACCGTCAAAACCGATTTGCAGGACGCAAAATTTGTGCTGACTTACGGCGATTTGAGAAAAGTTTTGCCCGGTGATAAGCTGGCAACGCTTTTCGAGAACACAAAGAAGAAAACAGACGACAAAACCGTTGAGCTTTCTTATTATGAGCTTGTTTCCACCTTCGGCGGAGAAGCGTATTTTGACGACCTTCTTGCGATTATTCCTACCGAGCAGATGGCAAAGCTTACTGCAAATCAGCAGCAGGTGCTTGATTATTTCAACAACCTGATTAACGGTATTAAGGAAAACGGCTCTGCACGAGTTTCGTATAACGAGTCTTTCTGGATTGACCATAACGATGAGGTCATTTTCAAATCTGCTGACGGTAAAGAGCTTGAAAATCAGGATGTTTTCCGTGCCGCTTTCCGTTTGTATGCCGACACAGCCTTGCAGGATATTGGAAGCTTCCTTATGAACAAGGGGCAGGACGAGGCAACAAATTACGGTGACGATTTAACCTCTGTTATGTATCCCTTGGGCGAAAAATACGCAAGCTCGCTCACTCTGGACGACCTTTATACGGATAAAGAAACAAAAACATATCCGGTGTATTCTTCGGTAATTCCCATGCTTGTAAACGATATTGACGAAAACGGCGACAATGCGGAGGACGAACGGGGCGAATATATCTTTGTTCCCACGGAGCTTAACCGTACAATTTGCATAACGGTGAAGCCTGATGAGGAAAGCGTTAAAAAGGCATTTTCAATCCGTGAAAAGGACGGAATTATAAAGCAGTTCAAGACGGCGGAGAGCTATATGACGCTCAATTCCTTTGAAATTGCCTTTAAGCCCTGCAAAATTACGGCAGGCATAAATGCGGTAAATGACGAAATGACATATGTTACATATGATAAGAATATGGTTATAACCGCAAATGTAACCTTTACGGGTACGCTGGCGCAGTACGGAAATGTTATCGTGGAATTCCCCTGCACCTCACAGCTTACATATAACTTCGGCTGGAAAGAAGCGGCGGAATAAATTTAAAATTAAAAATGGAAAATTGAAAATTAAAAGTTTTTTGATGTTTCGTAGGGGCGATTCACGAATCGCCCGCAAAATCACGCAAAAACCCACGGCACTGTTGTAGAGTGCGACGACCTGGTTGCACCGTTGTATTGTGTGATACAATATGTAATAAGGTTAACAGTATTGAGGTGGAGTTATTATGAAAAAGAAAATTTTGATCGCCGTTACGGCTGTGGTTGTCTGTGCGGCGTTAATAACAGGCGGCGTTTTCGGCGGCCTTGTCGTAGCGCGTAATAACAGGCTCAAAACCGACAATGAATTAACGGGACTTACAGGTGAGTATAAGAATGTAATTTTGCTTATCGGTGACGGAATGGGCAAAAATCATATGAAAGCCGGCGAGGCCGTGTACGGCAAAGATTTTGAAATGAGAACCCGTGCCGTTATGGCAGGTGAAGCAATGACTTTCAGCCGAGCCTTAACAGGCCCTACCGATTCTGCCGCTTCCGCAACGGCTTTGAGCACAGGCGTTAAGGTGGACAACGGCGAGATTGCCCGCCACAAGGGAGAAAATATAAAATCCAATATGGAGCTTGCCGTTGAAAACGGTATGGCAACGGGTGTCATTGCCGCCGAAGGTGTCAAGGGCGCTACTCCCGCAGGCTTTTCGGCACATGCTGACGACAGGAACGATTTGGACGATATTCTCGCCACTCAGCTTACGAGCAAAATTGATTTGTTTATGGGCGGAGCAAAAGAGTATTACGATGAACACGCCGAAAAAATCGAGAACGCAGGCTATAAGTATTTCACAGATATGAATGATTTTGACAATTCCGCAGACAAATTGTGGGGTGTATTTGAAGAATTGCCCACGGATTCCGAAAAATCAAACAGTACCGCACCCACGCTTGCACAGATCAGCGTTGCGGCAATAGAATATCTTGATGAAAAAAGCGGCGATAACGGCTTTTTCCTGATGATTGAAGAATCTTATATCGACAAAATGAGCCATAATAACGATATGGACGAGATGCTTGCCCATATGCTGGCTTATAACGATACAGTCAATGCGGTGCTGGATATTGCCGAGGAAATCGGTGATACCCTTGTAATTGCCACCGCCGACCACGAAACAGGCGGATTGGAGTACAACGGCGAAACAGCAGCGGCGCTGAATGACAAAATGTTTACAAAAACACATCATACCAAGGCAAATGTGCCGTATTTTGTATACAGCAAACTTGACGGCGTTCCCGAAACCCTAAATAACACGCAGATAGCCTTTATCTGCCGTTACTATATAACCAACCGTCCTGCGGCATAAAATTGCATATATACCATTGGCGTGATGTAATTTATCGGGCGGGCATGGAAACCCGCCCCTACAACAATCACGCCGTTGATTTATATTAAATTTCACGGGCGATTCGTGAATCGCCTCTACAAGGTGTTCGCCTGATTTTACAATCATAAAAATCTCCAAAAAAACAGTTGACAACGGGAAAATATATGTTATAATAACAGAGCAATAAAGCAGAACGGATATTTTGTTCTCACCCTGCGGCGTATGTGCCGCCCGGTCAATTACTTTTCAGTTTTTTGAGTTTGTGTAAAGGTGCGGGCAGAATTATCTGTCCGCATTTTAATTTCGCCGTGTAGGTGACGGTGGTCACCTAAGGGCTTTGAGAGGTGTTCGTTTATCAGTACCAAAGAATTGCAAATCAATGAAGAAATCAGAGACAAAGAGGTCAGAGTAATTACCGATGACGGTGAGCAGCTTGGCATTATGTCCGCAAAGGATGCTCTTAAAAAAGCCGAGCAGAAAAATCTTGACCTTGTTAAGGTTGCTCCTCAGGCAAATCCGCCCGTATGCAAAATTATGGACTACGGAAAGTACCGCTTTGAGCAGGCTAAACGCGAAAAGGAAGCCAAAAAGAATCAGCGCATAGTTGAAACTAAGGAAATCAGGCTGTCTGTAAACATTGATACGCACGACTTTGATACAAAGCTGAACCATGCTCTTAAATTCCTTAAAGCAGGCAACAAGGTAAAGGTTTCCATCCGTTTCAGAGGCCGTGAAATGGCTCACGCTCACTTGGGCAACGGTATTATGGACAGATTTGCCGAGGCCTGCGCAGAGGTAGGAACGGTTGACAAGCCCGCAAAGCTTGAGGGCAGGCAAATGCTTATGTTCCTCTCTCCCAAGCCGTCGAAATAAGTGATGTATTATATTGTTTAGGAGGATATTATTATGCCGAAGATTAAAACTCACAGCGGAGCAAAAAAACGCTTCAAGATGTCAAAAAACGGTAAGCCTATGAGAGCTCATGCAAACAAATCTCACATTCTTACCAAGAAGAGCACAAAGAGAAAGAGAAATCTCCGCAAGACTGCCGTTGCAGATACTACAAACTGCAAGCAGATTAAGCGTCTTATTCCCTATAAATAATCCAGCGCCTTTAAAAGGCGATTACTCAACTAACGGAGGTAAAGAGAAATGGCACGAATTAAAGGTGCGATGATGACTCGCAAAAGAAGAAATAAAGTTTTAAAGCTTGCAAAGGGCTACTACGGCTCAAAGAGCAACCTTTTCAAAACAGCTAAGCAGGCTGTTATGAAATCCGGTCAGTATGCTTATGTAGGAAGAAAGCAGAAGAAGCGTGATTTCAGAAAGCTTTGGATTACAAGAATTTCCGCCGCCTGCAAGATGAACGGAATGAACTATTCAACATTCATCAACGGTCTTAAAAAAGCAGGAATCGACCTTAACCGTAAAATGCTTTCAGAGATTGCTATTGCGGACCCCGCAGCATTCACAGCACTTACCGAAAAGGCAAAGGAAGCTCTTAAATAAGAATCAGTTAAATAACCACGCCGAGAAATCCCTCGCGCGTGGTTTTGCATTTTAAAAATTATGTCGGATTTTGTTATAACTGCGAAGAATAACCCTAAAATTAAAGAAATAAGGGCGCTTTTAGCCTCTGCAAGGGAGCGGCGGAATACTAAGCTGTTCGTTTTGGAGGGAGTTCGCCTTTGCTGTGACGCTGTGAAAAGCGGCTGTGAAATCGGAAGCGTTTTTTATACCGAAAGCTGTGAAGAAAAGTTTTTTGACGATATTTCGGAGTTAAAAAGTGCCGCCGCAGGCTGTTTCTGCGTAAGCGAGGAGATTTTTAAAAGCATAAGCGATACAGTTACGCCCCAAGGCGTGGTGTGTACCGTAAAAATGCCCGAAAATACCTTTGAATACAGAGAGGGCGGCAAGTATATCGCTCTTGACACGGTTCAGAATCCTGATAATTTAGGAGCGGTTTCCCGAACTGCCGAGGCGCTGGGAATTGACGGGCTGATTGTATCGGGCGGCTGTGATATTTACAATCCCAAAGCATTGAGAGCGTCAATGGGCGCTTTGCTGAGGCTTCCCGTGCTCGTCTGCGCCGATTTGGGCGAGGAGATAAAAAAAGCAGAAGCTTTTGGAATACCCTCATTTGCCGCCGTGCCCGACAGTACGGCAAAAAGTGTTACAGAGGTCTATTTTGGGGCGGGCGCCTTGTGCATAATAGGCAACGAGGGCAACGGCGTGTCACAAGAAATTATTGACAAGTGCCGTTACAGCGTTACAATTAAAATGCGGGGCAGAGCGGAGTCGCTGAACGCCGCCGCCGCTGCCTCAATAATAATGTGGGAATTGGTAAAATGAACAACGATTTGTATTGGATATGGCTTTCCTGCGGCTTGGGCGCAGGAGCTTCCTGCCTCGACATTGTTTCGTATTACGAGTGGAATCCCTATGACATTTACACATCGTCGGAAAAAGAGCTGTGCTCTCTCGGTGTACTGACGGAAAAACGCATAAAAAAGCTTAAAAGCTTTCCTCTCCAAAAGGCGGGGGAATATTTAAGAGTATCCCGGGAAAACGGCTGGAAAATCATAACGCCGTCAAGTAAATTTTATCCGAAAAATCTTTTGCACTTGCAGGATTTGCCTCTTGTTTTGTATGCGAACGGTGACGAAACGGCGTTGACACAGGAAATGTCCATATCGGTTGTAGGAGCGAGAAAAGCCTCCGATTACGGCAGAGCAGTTGCAAGAGCTCTTTCCGG
This sequence comes from uncultured Clostridia bacterium, assembly GCA_946041635.1. GTDB lineage: Bacteria > Bacillota > Clostridia > Oscillospirales > Acutalibacteraceae > Fimenecus. The sequence continues at coordinate 3,420 of CAMGDG010000018.1, read as the reverse complement.
TGCGCTGGCAAGCCGCGGATTTACTATTGTTTCGGGCGGTGCTTTGGGAATTGACAGCGCCGCACATAACGGTGCACTTGATGAAAACGGCAAAACAGTTTGCGTGCTCGGCTGCGGTCTGGGTACGAAATACCTTATGGAAAATGAGCCGTTAAGGCAAAAAATATGTGAAAACGGCGCAGTTGTTACGGAGTTTCCGCCGTATGCTCCCGCAGGAAAAACAACATTTCCTTTAAGAAACCGCATAATTTCGGGAATGACCTTGGGAACGGTTGTAATTGAAGCAGGGGAAAGAAGCGGCTCGCTTATTACGGCACGCCTTGCCGCAGAGCAGGGGCACGATGTGTTTGCGGTTCCCGGGGATTTGGTAAGCTCCTCTTTCTTAGGAACAAATAATCTTATACGCAACGGAGCAATTCCCGTTTTTTCACCCAACGATATTTTAGAGGAATATTGCCACCGTTATTTTGATAAACTGAATAATGAAACACGCCCTCCCGATGATGAAATAATAAGGCGGGCACAGGCGTTTTTAACAGATGAGGCATTTCTTTCGGAGAAAAGCGAAAAGTCGAAAGAGCCTGTCACAAAATCGGCGAAAGAACATAAAGCGCCGCAAAAAACGGCGGTTAAAAAACCTGCTCCGCCCTATCTCACGGAAAATGCCGCAAAGGTTTATGCTTTTATAGGCGAAAAGCCTGTGCATGTTGATGAAATAATAAACGGTTGCCGTCTTACGGCAAGCGCCGCACTTTCGGCACTTACGGAATTGGAAATATACGGTCTGACAGTTCAGTTGAGCGGCAGACGATATAAAATAAATTAGGAAGATGATATATGTCAAAGCTGGTAATAGTTGAGTCCCCTTCAAAGGCAAAAAGCATACAGAAATATTTGGGAAAGGATTACACGGTGGTGTCCTCAAAGGGGCATATCCGTGATTTGCCCGCCGCAAAATTAAGCGTTGATGTCAAAAACGATTTTGCGCCTAAATATGCAGTGATAAAAGGCAAGGAAAAGCTTGTAAAAGAGCTTCGTGAAATGGCACAAAATTCCGACGGCGTTATATTGGCAGCCGACCCCGACCGTGAGGGAGAGGCTATCTGTTGGCACCTTGCAACGCTTCTTGACCTTGATATGAACGAGAATAACCGCGTCAAGTTCAATGAGATAAATAAAACAAGCGTTACAAAGGGAATAGAAAAGCCCGAAAAAATAGATTTGGACCTTGTAAACGCCCAGCAGGCTCGCCGTATTCTCGACAGACTTGTGGGTTACACATTAAGCCCCTTTATTTCACAAAAAATCAGGCGCGGACTTTCCGCAGGCCGTGTTCAGTCCGTTGCGGTAAGACTTGTGGTTGACCGTGAAAACGAGATAAGAGCCTTTGTGCCCGAGGAATATTGGACTCTCGACGCAAAAATGCTTGCTCCCTCGTCAAAAAAGGCGTTCACAGCTCAGTTTACAGGTGACGAAACAGGTAAAGTGAAAATTTCAAGCAAGGAGCAAAGTGATTTGTATCTTGCCCGTATGGAGGGGGCAAAATATGTTGCGTCGTCGGTGAAAAAAGGTGTTCGCCGCCGTCAGCCCGCTCCTCCCTTTACAACCTCCACAATGCAGCAGGAGGCTTCAAGAAAGCTTAATTTCCAGGCACGCAGAACAATGAAGATAGCTCAGGAGCTTTATGAGGGTATTGATATTCAGGGAATAGGCTCCGTGGGTCTTATAACATATATGAGAACCGACTCTTTGCGTATCTCGGAGGAAGCGAGAGCCGCAGGAAACGAGTATATTAAAAATACCTTCGGTGAGGAGTATCTGCCCGAAAAGCCCCGTTATTTCAAAACACGGGCGAATGCGCAAGACGGTCACGAGGCAATCCGCCCCACTATGATGGATATTACCCCCGAAAGGGCAAAGGCAAGCCTTACTCCCGAGCAGTATAAGCTTTATAATCTTATCTGGAAGCGGTTTGTAGCGTCACTTATGGCAAACTGTGTTCAGGATACGGTTAAAGCGGAAATTCAGGGTGCAAACGAACAGGATTTGGCAAAGGGCAGGTATGTTACCTTTGCGGCAAGCGGATATTCCGTGCGTTTTGACGGCTATACCCGTCTTTACGAGAGCGGAACCGATGAGGACGAGGAAACAGAGGGCAAGCTCCCGAAAATCTCGGAGGGCGACCAAATTAAAATAAAGGATTTGGTGGGCAATCAGCACTTTACACAGCCCCCTGCAAGATATACAGAGGCGTCTCTCATTAAAACACTTGAAGAAACAGGCGTTGGCAGACCGTCAACATATGCTTCCATAATCTCCACAATTACTTCCCGTGAATATGTTGTCCGTGAGCAGAAGCAGTTAAAGCCCACCGAATTGGGCGAGGCAACAACAAAGCTTTTAAAGGACAAATTCCCAAAGATAGTAAATGTTAAGTTTACCGCAGGTATGGAGTCACAGCTCGACGAGGTGGAGAGCGGCGAAACAGACTATATTAAAATGCTCCACGAGTTTTATGACGATTTCAGCGCAACTCTTTCCAAAGCCAAGGAGGAGATGCAGGGCGTTAAAATAAAGCTTCAAGAGGACGAAACCGACATTAAGTGTGAAAAATGCGGCAGAAATATGGTTATTAAAACGGGGCGTTTCGGTAAATTCTTGGCTTGCCCCGGTTATCCCGAATGTAAAAACACAAAGCCCCTTGTTGTTGAAACGAGCGCCACCTGCCCCGTGTGCGGCGGAAAGATTATTGAGAAAAAGTCCAAAAGGGGTTACGCCTTTTACGGTTGCGGAAATTATCCCGAATGTAACTTTATGACATGGGATAAGCCCACGGACGAGGTTTGCCCGCAATGCGGAAAATCTCTGTTTAAGCGCAAGGGCGGAATACTCGCCTGTGCTGCCGAGGGCTGCGGCTTTGAGAAGAAGGCAGAGAGAAAAAGAAAGACAAAAGAGGAAGAATAATGAAAGCGGCAGTTATCGGCGGCGGCCTTGCAGGCGTTGAGTGTGCAAAGGCTCTGTCAAAATACGGAATACAGGTTGATTTGTATGAACAAAAGCCGCAGAAGCACTCCCCTGCCCATAAGCTTGATACGCTGGCAGAGCTTGTTTGCTCCAATTCACTTAAAGCGGAAAGGCTCAATTCCGCCGCAGGTCTTTTAAAGGCGGAAATGGCGCTTTTAGGCTCCGTGTGCGTTGAAACGGCGTATGAATGTAAGGTGGAGGCAGGCGGTGCTCTGGCAGTTGACCGCTTGGAATTTTCAAGAATAATTACGGAAAAAATAAAGAGTGACGCAAATATTACCTTAATCGAAAAAGAGGTAACCGAGCTCCCCGAAGCGGACGGTGTTGTCATATGCGCAGGACCTTTGGCAAGTGAGGGACTCAGCGAAACCGTGCGTTCTCTTTGCGGCGACGGAC